>NZ_BAAAPF010000195.1:0-13868 GCF_039531005.1 Streptomyces synnematoformans | reverse complement strand
GGTGAGCATGATGTTGCCGGGCTTGAGGTCGCGGTGCACCAGCTCGGCGCCGTGGGGCCGGTTCCCGCCACCGCCAGCCCCGCCAGCGCCAGCAGCACCGGGACCCCGGCCGGCAGGAACGGCGCCGCCGCCAGCGCGACGCCCAGGCCCACCAGCGCCGCCCGCCGCGTACCCGCCTCCCGCAGCGACGGCAGCACCAGCGCCAGCAGCACCGCCGGGAACGCCGCGTCCAGCCCGAAGGCGTCCGTGTCGCTCACCGCCGTGCCGCCCAGCGCGCCGAGGGCGACCCCGGCGTTCCAGCAGACGAACAGCCCGGCGCCGCACGCCCAGTACGCCGCCCGCCGCCGCACCGGGTCGCGCTGGGCCAGCGCGAACGCCACGGTCTCGTCGATCATCAGGTGGCTGCCGACGAGCCGCCGCAGCCGCCCGCCGCCCAGCGCGTCGCCGACGGTGAAGCCGAACGGCACGTGCCGCGCGTTCACCAGCAGCCCCGCCGCCACGGCCGCCAGCGCGGTGCCGCCGGAGGCGACGATGCCGACGAACATGAACTGCGCCGCCCCGGCGAAGACCACCACCGACAGCAGCACCGGCAGCCACAGCGGCAGCCCCTCGCTGACCGCGATGGCCCCGAACGACACGCCGACCAGCGTGTCCGCGGCGCACACGAGCGCGATGTCGCGGACGAGGTCGCGGGGCAGGCCGCCGCGGTGGGTTCGCCATATCGAACGCATGGTTGCCATGCTGAACATCCGCTACCCTGTTCGTCAAGTCGAATAAGCGGATGACAGAGCGAACGGAGCGTGCGCCATGCCCCAGAGCGGCGGAGCCCCCCTCGACGCCATCGCCGCGGCGCTCCAGCGCGAGCGCCGCCGTACGGGGCTCACGCTGACGGAGCTGGCCCGCCGGGCCGGCATCGCCAAGTCGACGCTCTCGCAACTGGAGTCCGGCACCGGCAACCCGAGCGTGGAGACCCTCTGGGCGCTCAGCGTCGCGCTCGACGTGCCGTTCTCCCGGCTCGTCGAGCCGGCCCGCCCCCGCGTGCACGTCATCCGCCGCGGCGAGGGCCCGTCCGTGCCCTCCGAGCACGCCGAGTACGCCGCGACGCTGCTCGCCTCCGCCCCCGCCCACGTGCGCCGCGACATCTACCTCATCACCGGCCAGCCCGGCACCCCGCGCCGCTCCGACCCGCACGCCCCCGGCGTCGTCGAGCACGTCGTGCTCAGCAGCGGCCGGGCCCGCGCGGGCGTGGCCGAGGAGCCGGTCGACCTCGAACCGGGCGACTACGTCTGCTACCCCGCCGACGTACCGCACGTCTTCGACGCGCTGGCGCCGGACACGGTCGCCGTCCTCGTCTCCGAGCACCCCTGACGGCCCGCGGCGGCGCCTCCGCCGCGGCCTTCCGCGCCCGCCTTCCACGCCCGCGCGGCGGGCGGGGTCACGCCGGTGCCAGGTACCCGTGCTCCAGCAGCCAGCCGACGTTGAGGCGCTGCCCCTCGCCCGGGTCGAGGAACACCGGGTCCAGCTTGATCTGCTCGCCCCCGCCGGGCTGTTCGAACCACGGCGCGACCGCGCCCTGCCACGCCCAGAAGGGCTTGGTGACCTGGTAGACGCGGTAGTCGCAGGGCGTGTCGGGGTCGCGGGTGTGGAGGCTCTGCGGGGGCAGCGCCCGCTCGGCGTAGCGGTCGCCGACGGGGGCGAGGTAGCGGCCGGACTCCGCGCCGAAGCGGTCGAGCAGCCGGCCGGGCGTGAGCTTGGTCGCCTCGCGGTCGACGGTGCCGTTGACCTCGGCGAAGCCGTCGTTCGGCGGGTACTTCCACCCGCCGCCGTCGGCCGGGCCCGTCCAGTACTTCGCCAGGAACGCGGCCGGGGTGAGGGAGCCGGTGGGCTGCCAGCCCCGCAGCAGCGGGCCGACCCGCGGCTCCCAGCGGCCCGGCAGGTGCTCCGGGCCCAGCCGGGCGTCGCCGAGGTACTCGCCGGTGCAGTCGGGCTCGTCCCGCACGGCGGCGCCGCCCGGTGCGGGGGCCGCGGCGGGCGCCTCCGGCGCGGGGGCCTGGCGGACGAGCGCGGGGTGGGTCACGGGGCCGGAGTGCCCGGCGGCGGCCGCGGCGGGGACGTTGCCGGTGAGTCCTGCGGCGATGGCCAGCACGGCAAGTGCCGTGCGCACGGTGCGGATTCGCGTCACGGTGGGGGTCCTTCACGCTCGGCGGACGGCGGCCTCACCATGATCCGCAGGGCGGGCGGCGGGCCCGCCGACCAACACGCCCGCCGCCACCCGCCCTTCGGGTGAAGCGGGTGCGCCGCCCCAGCGGGCGCGCCGCGGCGGCCGCCGGCCGTCAGCCGCACGCCGTCAGTCGCGGGGCTCGATCCCCAGGTCCGCGAGCAGCGCGCGCACCCGGTGCTCGATCTCGTCCCGCAACGGCCGCACCGCCGCCGCCCGCCACCCCCGGGGGTCGGGCAGGGGCCAGTCCACGTAGCGCTTGCCGGGGAACACCGGGCAGGCGTCCCCGCAACCCATCGTGACGATCACGTCCGCCGCCCGGACCAGCTCGTCCGTCCACGCCGACGGGAACTCCGCGGAGATGTCGATCCCCCGCTCCCCCATCGCGGCCACCGCCGCCCCGTTGGCAGCGTCGCCCGGGCCGGAACCGGCCGACCAGGCCACCGCGCGGCCGCCCGCCAGCCGGGCCGTGAGCCCCATCGCCATCAGGCTGCGCCCGGCGTTGTGCTCGCAGAGGTAGAGCACGACCGGCCGGGCGTCGCCGCTCACCCCGTCCATGCGGGCCAGCGCGTGCAGCCGGCGGCGCGCGTAGCGCTCGGTGAGCGACAGCAGGTCGTCCGGCGCGTCGCCGCGCACGGCGACGTCGCCGTACACGCCGCACAGAAAGCGCTCGATGGTCTCCTGGCCGAACACGCCGCGGAACTCCGTCCGTAACCTTCTGGCGGAGGTGTGCAGCGCGAGGCGGTGACCGGATCCGGGATCGATGTGTGCGTAGCCCCCGAGGTCGTCCATCGGCGGATTATGGTCCCTTCAGGCCGCACGCACACCCGGAACGGCTCGGTCAGCCCGTTACGGGCGTGACGAAGCGGGCACGTTCGGCGCTGTACGAGGTAGGGCAATGTCGCGGGCGGCCGGAAGGACTGCGCACAGCGGCACACCGGAGGAAGCGAAGGACCATGACCGAGGCACCGCAGGGGAACGACCCCTCGACCACGCAGCGGGCGCTGGAGGCACTGGCGGCCGACGCCAAGGACCCGGCGGCGCTGCACGCCCTGGCCCACAGCGAGGTGCTCGTGCCCGTACCGGACGAGAGACCGGACCCGGCGGAGGAGGGCGCGCAGCCGGAGCAGGCGGATGCCGGCGCCGGTGCGGGAGCGGCGGAGGAGAGCATGCTGCTGCCGGTGATGGAGCAGCCGAACGGGGACCGGCTGGTGCCCGTCTTCACCTCCGAGTCGCGGATGGGGTATGCGCTGCCCTCGGTGGCGAAGTACCGCAAGCTGCCGCTGGTGCTCCTCGCCAACGCCTGGCCGGCGGAGGAGGTGTACCTCACCATCGACACCGGCAGCCCGGGCGCGCTGACGCTGAGCGCGGCGGGGGTACGCACCCTCCTCGGCCGCTCCGGCGGCTGATCCCCGGCCCCGGCCCCCGTCCTCGGCCTCGGTCTCGGTCTCGGCCTCAGATGAGCGACCGGGAGCGGTCGGTGCACAGCGCCCAGATCACGAAGACGCCGATGGCGATGTTCACGATCGCCCACACCGGCTGGTACGGCAGCCACAGGAAGTTCGCGACCACGGCCAGGGAGGCCAGCCCGACGCCCAGCAGCCGCCCCCACTCGGCGCCCTGCAGGATGCCGATGCCGGTCAGGACGAGGACGGCGCCGAGGATGACGTGGATCCAGCCCCAGGTCGTGAGGTCGAACTTGTAGACGTAGTCGCCGACCCCGGCGAACACGTCGTCGTTCACGAGGCCCGCGACGCCCTGGAGCACGGCGAGGACGCCGTAGACGAACATCAGCACCCCGGCGAACACCGTGCCGCCCGTCGCCCACGGGCTGCCGCCGCTGGTCGCCGGGGTGTGGCCGCCCGTCGGCGCGGTGCCGCGGGAGGAGGAGGTGGGCGTGGTCATCGGGGCACACTCCTTACCGAGGGCCGCCGGAGGGGCCGGCCGGGGGTTTCAGCTTCACGCCGGGGCAGCGGCCGGACGACTCCGTGCGGGCCGTCCGGGTGAACGCCCGGGCGCCCCGGGCCCGCCCGGCTCCCCGCACCGTCCGGCTCCCCGTCCCGCCCGCTCACCCGCCCCGCCCGGCTCCCCCGTCCTGCCGCTCGCCGAGCGCCCGGCGCAGCCGCCGGCTCAGCGCCGTCGCCGCGGCGGTCAGGAAGACGAAGCTGTACGTGATCTGCCCGATCACCAGGCTCCGGGCCGTCTGCCCGTGCGCGGTGATGTCCCCGTAGCCGACGGTCGCCACGGTGGCGACCGTGAAGTACAACGCGTCGACCCGGGTCCGCAGCCCGCTGAACTCCCCCGACTCCTGGGCGATCTGGTGGTACGCGGCGGCGAAGACGAGGATCGAGGCGATCATCAGCAGCGGGATGGTGACCCCGGGACGGGCCTGCGGCACGTCCATCAGCACCGCCCGGATCTCGCGGAGCAGCAGCGCGGTGACCGCGCCGAGCGCCAGCACGAAGAGCCCCCAGCTCAGCTCGGGGCTGCGCGTGCGCACCAGGTGCAGGGGAAGCAGGAAGTACGCGACGAGCATGAGCGCCACGGGTGCGCTCGTGCGCAGCCAGCCGAGCAGAGGTTCCCGGCGGTGCTCCGGGCCGGGGTCCGGGGAGCCGTCCCCGCCGCGCCGGCCGCCGCTGCGGCGGTCCGTCATGCCCGCAGGACGACGATCGCCTCGTCCGTGTACGTCAGGAACGTCAGCGTCTCGTGCAGGTACAGCTGCACGGTCTTGGCGTCGTGCGCGGTGTAGCCGACGGCCAGGTCCTCGCCGAGGCGCAGCTCGAAGTCGCCGCCGCGGGTGGACAGCGCCAGGCCGCCGCTCAGGGCGGGCGCCCAGATCAGTTCGCCGTCCAGCTGCCGCGCGATGTGCCGGGCGACGGGGTAGCCGTGGTCCGCGGTCTCGCTCACCGCGGTGTACGCGTCGGCGCCGAGCAGCAGCGAGTACGGGCCGTCGACGCCGGCCAGCCGGAGCGCGGAGAGCGCCTGGCTGACGGCGTCGGGGTAGTCGCGGACCTCGGCCGGGAGGCTCTGCTCGACCAGCGAGGAGCGCGTGCGCAGGCCGTCGACGCCGGCGGCGGCGTACCCGTCGGCGATCATCCGGTCCTCGGCGAAGGCGGCGGTGCGGGCGGCGTCCTTGACCGGCTGCCAGTCGGAGTCCCGGGCGCCGCGCTCCACGTCGTCCACGGCGTCGCGGCCGACGGTGAACGGCACCCGCAGCTCGACCAGCCGCTGCGCCGCGCGCAGCCGCGCCGTCGCGCCGGGGGCGGGCGGGGCGATCTCCTCCAGGTGCCCGGTGCCGACGGCGGCCAGCTCCGGCCCTTCCGGGCCGGTGACGTCCACGACGCGGCGGCCGGCGACGTGCCGGCGGAAGGTGCGCCGGGCCTCGCCCTCGATCTCCGCCCAGGCCGCCGGGGTGACCGGGGCGAGTTCACGGTGCAGGTTGCTCATCGCGTTGCTCATCGCACGGGTGCTCCTTTGAGGCCGCCGATCCCCAGGGAGCCGTCGCCGGCGGCCGGGGCGTCGGGTACGGGGTCGGCGGCGGCCGCCGGGCGGGGGGCGGCGGGCCGGTCGGGGAGGTCGTCGAGGAAGCCGGCCGCCGGGGCGAAGAAGAGGCAGCCGGTCACGGCCGTGGAGAAGTCCAGGATCCGGTCGTACGCCGCCGGCGCCCGGCCGAGGAACATGTTCTCCAGCATCTCCTCCAGCACCCCGGGCTCCCGCGCGTAGCCGATGAAGTACGTGCCGAACTCGCCCTCGCCGACGGAGCCGAACGGCATGTTGTCCCGTACGACCTCGCGCTCCTCGCCGTCCGGGCCGGTGACGGTGTTCAGCGCGACGTGCGAGTCGCCGGGCTGCCGCCCCTCGGGCAGCTCGGTGTTGCCCAGCTTGGTGCGCCCGATGACCCGCTCCTGCTCCTCGGTGCTCAGCGCCTCCCAGGCGTCGAGGTCGTGCAGGTACTTCTGCACCATCACGTAGCTGCCGCCGGCGAACCGCGGGTCCTCCGCACCGGTGAACACCGCGGCGCCGGCCGCCTGCCCGACCGGGTTCTCCGTGCCGTCGACGAAGCCCAGCAGGTCGCGCATGTCGTAGTACTTGAAGCCGTGCACCTCGTCGGCGACGGCGACGGAGTCGCCGAGCCGCGTGCACAGCCGTCTGGCCAGCTCGAAGCAGAGGTCCATGCGCCGGGAGCGGATGTGGAACAGCACGTCGCCGGGGGTGGCGACGGCGCGGTGCCGCTCGCCGGCCAGCTCGCGGAACGGGTGCAGGCCGGCCGGGCGCGGGCCCTGGAAGAGCCGGCCCCAGACGGCGGCGCCGATGCCCGCGACGCACGTCAGCCGGTCGTCGGGGGCGCCGAAGCCCACGGCGCGCTGCAGCGCCGGGAGGTCCGTGAGGACGTCGCGCACGGTGTCCTCGCCGCCGGGCGCGACGGTGACGACGAGGAAGACGGCCGCGGTCGCGGGCGGGGCCAGCACGGGCTGGGGTTCGGGCACGGTCCCTCCTGGTCACGGGGGCATTCGTGACGATACGGGACGTAACCGTCGGCGCAATCCGGCGGCGGCCCGCATTCACCCGCCCGTACCGGGAGCGCCGCTCAGCGCGTCGCCCGACATGTCACCCGACCGGCGCACGCCGCCGGGCGATGGCCGGGTGGAGCCGTGGCGCGGGTGTTACGACGGAGATCGAGGCCCACGGCACAGCGGCCAGGGTCCACCTCCACGAAAGAGGCCCCACCATGTCGCAACAACTCGCCCTCTCGATCGACTTCGGAGGAGGCTTCAGCGACGCGTTCTCCAAGCTGATCGGGTTCGTCCCGAAGTTGATCGCCTTCCTGCTCGTCCTGGTCGTCGGCTGGTTCGTGGTCAAGCTGATAACCAAGGTGCTGGGCAGGGTCCTGCACGGCCTCGGCTTCACCAGGCTCGCGGACCGCAGCGGCGTCGGCCGTGCGCTGGAGAACTCGAAGTACGACGCGACCGGGATCATCGTCAAGATCATCTATTACACGCTGATGCTGGTCGTGCTCCAGCTCGCGCTGAGCGTCTTCGGCCCGAACCCCGTCAGCACGCTGCTCAACCAGCTCGTCGCCTGGCTGCCGAAGGCACTGGTCGCGGTGGTGATCGTGATGGTCGCCATGGCGGTCGCGACGGCGGTGCGCGACATCGTCGGCAACGCCCTGAGCAGCACGTCGTACGGGCGGACCGTGGCAACGATCGCCTGGGCGTTCATCATCGGGCTCGGCGCGGTCGCCGCGCTCGGCCAGGCGCAGATCGCCACGGCGATCACCGGCCCGCTGCTCATCGCGGTGCTCGCGGCGGGCGCCGGCATCGTGATCGTCGGCGTCGGCGGCGGCCTGGTCATGCCGATGCGGGAGCGCTGGGAGCGCTGGCTGACCGCGGCGGAGCGGGAGTCGGCCAACGCGCGGGACAGCGTCTCGGCGTACCAGCGGGGCCGTGCGGACGCGGCGGCCGGCCAGCCGGTGGGGCAGGAATACTCGGGCACGGCGCCGCCGCCGGACGACCGCGACGACATGCGGTGACCGGGGCGGGCCCGCCGGCCGGAGCGCCTTGGGGCCGCGGCCGGCGGGCCCGGCGACCGTTCAGCCGGACAGCAGGTCGTACTCGCGGATCAGCCAGCAGACCGCGGTCAGCCGCAGCACCGCGAAGTCGTACCCGACGGGCTCGCGCCAGTCGCTCTCGGCCAGCACGTCGGTGAAGCCGACCACGTAGTCCGTGAGGTCCTCGCGCCGCATCCGCTGCGGCGCGCAGACGCGTTCGATCCGCTGCGGCAGGAGGTCGTGCCAGGGGCGGCGCTGCCGCGGCACCAACGCGTCGCGCACGGCCGCCGCGTGCTGGTCGACGGCCGCGACGAGCCCCGGCTCGAAGGCGAACTCCGACAGCCGGGGCAGGTACCGGGCGGCGACGGCGGTCAGCGGGCAGCCGACGGCCTCCTCCTCGGGTCCTCCCACGTTCACCGCTCGACTGTAACCCGGATTCCGCGGGCCCCCGCCCGTGACGTACGTCCCACGCCCGCCCCCGCCGGCGCGCGTGCGGTGTTTCCAACCCGGCGGTCCGCCACTATGCTCCGGCAGCGCATGGGAGCGCTCCCATCCCACACCGCACCGTACGGTACACCCCCCACCCGGAGAGCCCACGGGTCTCCGGCAGACGCGACAAGGACGGACCACCATGCGCGCACGTATCCCGCGCCGATTGCACCGCACCGCCCTGGCCGGCCTCCTCGGCGCCGGCCTCGCCCTCGCCGGGCTGGCCACCGCCGCCCCGGCGGCCGTACCCGGCGGCGACGGGCCGCGGGCCGCCGCGGACGCCGCCCAACTGCCCGGCCCGCTGTACGTCGACCCCGACTCCCAGGTCCAGCGGTGGACGGCGGCCAACCCCGGCGACTCGCGGCAGCCCGTCATCGCCGACCGGATCGCCTCCCAGCCGCAGGCCCGCTGGCTCGCCCAGTACAACCCCGGCACCGTGCAGCAGGAGGTCGCCGACTACATGTCCGCGGCCGGCGACGAGCTGCCCGTCCTCTCGGTCTACGGCATCCCCAACCGCGACTGCGGCGGCGCCAGCTCCGGCGGCGCGCCCGACCTGCCGTCGTACCAGAACTGGATCGAGCTGATCGCCGCCGGCCTCGGCGACCACCCGGTCGTGATCATCCTGGAGACCGACGCGCTCGCCCTGGAGGACTGCCTCGACCAGTCCGGCCGCGACGCCCGGCACGCGGCGCTGCGGCAGGCCGTCACCACCCTGAAGTCCGCCGACCCGCAGGCCCACGTCTACCTCGACGGCGGCCACTCCGGCTGGCACTCCCCCGCCGACCAGGCCGCCCGGCTCTCGGCCTCCGGGGTGACGGAGGCGGACGGCGTGTTCACCAACGTCTCCAACTTCCACACCACCTCCGACGAACTCGCCTACGGCAAGCAGATCCTGTCCGCCATCGGCGACCCCGACCTGAAGCTGGTCGTGGACACCAGCCGCAACGGCAACGGCTCCAACGGCGAGTGGTGCGACCCCGCCGGCCGCGCGCTGGGCGAGAACCCGACGCTGTCGGCCGGGGACGACGCCGTGGACGCGCTGCTGTGGGTCAAGCCCCCGGGCGAGGCGGACGGATGCGCGGCGGCGGCCGGGCAGTTCGTGCCGGACCTGGCGTACGCGCTGGCGACCAACTGAGGCCGGCGCCACCCGGCTCGTGCGCGCCTGCCCGCGTGCTGCGGGTGCGGGCGGGCACCGCGGGTGCGCGCAGCCGGGCCGGTCCGGGGCGGCCGCCACCGCCCCGGACCGGCCCCGGCTCTCAGGGGTGGATCAGCGGCTCGTAGCCCGCGCGCACGTCGGAGTCCGAGGACGTGACGTACTTCTGGGACGGCGGGCCGGTGTCGATGCCGTAGTACGTGTACGGCAGCGTGGCCGGGCAGCTGGAGCCGCCGATCTCCACGGTGGTCTTCTTCACCAGCTTGCCGGTGCGCAGCTCGTACACCCGCACCGGGATATCCCGGTTTTTGAACGACACGTTCTTGACCTTGCCGATGCCCGAGTCGTACTCGTACGGGCAGGTCGCGACCGTGGCGCCGTACCGGGGCTTGCCCGCACAGAGGATCACCACCGCGTCCTTCGCGTCCTTCGCCTTCCAGGAGGACGGGAGCTTGGACCGGTGCCCGTTCTGCCCGTAGAGCAGCGCGCGGTGCGGTCCGCCGCCGCGGTAGGGCTTGGCACCGCGGTACGGCGCAGGGCTGTCGCAGTACTCGGGCTTGCCGCCGCCCGCCCCCGACAGCAGCCCGCGTACGTTGTCGAGTTCGATGGCCGTGTCCGCGCGCTCCACGCCGTCCGCGGCCGCGCCGGTCAGCTCGTGGTCGGGGTACTCGTCGAGGAGCTGCCGGTACTGCGTGCGGGCCTCCTCCCAGGTGTCCTCGGCCATCAGCGCGTCGCCGCAGTCGACCATCGCGGCGGGCGCGACCTCGGGGACGACGTCGGCGGCGCGGCCCAGCCCGTCGTCGCCGCTCTCGCGCTGCCCGAGCCAGTCGGTGACCGCCTTGGTCTGGCAGGCGTCGTCGGTGGGCAGCGCGCCGAGGAAGCCGTCCAGCACCTCGTCCACGTCGCCGCTGCGGTCCTGGCCGCCGTGCTCGCCCGTGTACTCCGTGAGGACGGTGCCGAGATGGCCGAAACCCGCGCTCAGCCGGTCGACGTCGCCGGTGAGCCCGGTCTCCAGCTCGTCCTCCGCCTGGGCGAGGAGGAGGTCGGCCCGGCGGTTGTCGGCGCCCTCCCAGAGGGCCTCGGGATGGTCCGCGTACACCTGGAGGGTGCGGGCGGCGCGCAGGCGGTGGCGGTCCGCCTCGTCCTCGGCCTTCAGCAGCAGCTCGCACGCCTCGGTGCTGTCCTCGGCGCGGGCGGTCAGCGGGGCGTCGGCGAGGCGGTGGCCGAACCAGAGGCCGTCGAGGTCGGAGACGGCCTGGGCGCACTCGCCGGCGCGGTGGGCGTCGGCGGCGTTGTCCTCGATGCGGGAGGCGTCGAGGCGGAGGGCGGTGCAGGCGAGGAGGACGGGGGCGGCGACGGCGAGGGCGACGAGCCGGTCCCGGCGCCGGTTCACGGGCGGGGCGGGGGGCCCGGCGGCCGGAGCGGGTGCC
Organism: Streptomyces synnematoformans; assembly: GCF_039531005.1. Lineage (NCBI taxonomy): Bacteria > Bacillati > Actinomycetota > Actinomycetes > Kitasatosporales > Streptomycetaceae > Streptomyces > Streptomyces synnematoformans. The sequence continues at coordinate 3,030 of NZ_BAAAPF010000195.1, read as the reverse complement.
GCGGTCCCGGCCGGCTCCGCGGCCTGTTCCGCGGCCGGTGCCGCGGCCGGTGCCGCGGCCGGTTCGGTTGCCTGATCCGTGGCCTGATCCGTGGCCGTCGCGGCGGCCCGTCGGCGGGGCGGGCGGCCGCCGGCGAGATACCAGCCGTGCACCGTGACGCCGATCCACCACGCCAGCACGACGGCCTGGAACCACGCGTTGCGGCCGACGGTCGCCAGCAGGACGACGAGGAGGACCGACAGGGCCGCGGTGCCGGCGGCGAGCCGGGGCCGCCGGAGCATCCCGTAACCGACGCCCAGCAGCGAGGCGTTGGCGAGCCCGACGGCGTACGGGTCCCGGGGCCGGGCGGGCGGCGCGTACCCCGGCTCCCCGGGGGCGTAGGAGGGAGGTCCGAAGTCGGACGAGGGCCGCCCGGGCTCGGAGGGCGGCTCGCTGGGCATCGGAGGAAACGCTTCCATCGTGGTCCCTTTCTCGGGCAAGCCACCGGCGGACGTCTTCCATCCTCGGCACCGCAGCCGGGAGGGGTCCCGGAACACCCGTCCGCAGCCGGGCACTTCGGCCGCCAGAGGGATCGTGGCCCAGCCGGGCCCCCGCAGACCAGGCATATGTCGGCCGCGTGTACGCGCACGGGAGCGGGCGCGTCGGCGCGCGCCCCGCGGCGTGCTGCGGGGCGACGCGCACGGCGGCGACGGCCGCCGCCCACCGGGCAGGGGCGCACTCCGCGATCGTGCGGGACCCACGCTGGACGCGCCGGGCGGGGCGGCGCCGCACCATGCCCGCGCGGGCGCCGCGCCGGTTGCGCACCTGTACGCACCGCGTCAAAGCCGTGCCCGGGCCGCGGCCCCGGTCACGTCGAGGCGCCGGCCGGGCGCGCCCCCCGCGCCCCGCGGGCGGCGGGACGCGCTACTCCCCCGTCAGCGCCGTCACCAGCCCGTCCAGCCCGTCGAAGTGCCAGTCGAAGGCGTCCGCCGCCGCGGGCGGATCGCCGGCCGGGCGCGGAACGTACGCCGTCCGCAGGCCGTTCTCCCGCGCCGCCCGCAGGTCCCAGGCGTGGGCGGCGACCATCAGCACCCGCTCGGGCGGGCACGCGGCGGCCTCGGCGGCGAGCCGGTAGACCTCCGGCGCCGGTTTGTAGGCCCGTACCGCCGCGCCGGACAGCGCCTGGTGCCAGCGCAGCCCGGCGTGCGCGGCGAGCCGCAGCAGCGCGGGGGCGGAGGCGTTGGAGAGGCCGGCGACGGGGAAGTGCCGGGCGATGCGGTCCAGTCCGGCGGCGGAGTCGGGCCACGCGGGGAGCCGCCGGGTAGCGGTGGCCAGCCGGTCGACGGCCGCCGGGTCCGTGACGCCGGCGCGTCCGGCGACCAGGTCGGCGGCCTCGCGGTCGACGGCGTCGCTGTCGTCGTACGGGCGCTCCCCGCGGGCCATCCGCCCCTGCTCGGCCTCGACGTGGGCCTGCCAGAGGGCAAGCAGCTCGTCGGCCGCCGGGCCGCCGGCCGGCTCCCCCGCCACGGCGCGGATCTCCGCGCGCAGCCCGCCGGGTTCGTCGACAAGGGTGCCGAGGACGTCGAAGACGACGATTTCGGCGTCGCGGATCTCCAGCATGCGTTTCTCCTGTTCGGGGCGGGCCGTCGAGATCGACAACAACGCCGCGGCCCGGGCCATGCCCGTAGCCGCCGTTGACAGCTGTTTACAGGGGTGAAATCCCGCGCTACCTTCGATGGGAGCGCTCCCATTGACCTGTTCACGACGAACGTGAGACCCCCCGCCAGGTCGGCCGCCGACCTCGGGACGGCTCGGCGGCCCATCACGCGGACCGGGGCGCGGGCTCTTGCGTCAGCGCTCAGGAGAACCCGAAGGAGACCCATGAACACGGTTGTCCAACGACTCGCCCGCGCCGGCCGATCGCTCCGCCTCCGGCGCACTCTCGCACTCGCCGGCGCCGCGGGCATCGCGACCGCGGCGCTGGCGATGCCGACACCCGCCGCGGCCCACGGCGTCGCCATGGTGCCCGGCTCGCGCACGTTCCTGTGCTACAAGGACCTGCGCGCGAACGAATCCACGCAGATGCCGCAGAACCCGGCCTGCGCCGCGGCGGTGCAGGCCGCCGGCACGACCCCGCTGTACAACTGGTTCGCCGTGCTGGACTCCAACGCCGGCGGGCGCGGCCAGGGCTACGTGCCCGACGGCAAGCTCTGCAGCGCAGGCGACCGCAGCCCGTACAACTTCTCGCCGTACAACGCGGCCCGCACCGACTGGCCGCTCACCCACCTCACCTCCGGCGCGAACATCGGTCTTGAGTACAGCAACTGGGCGCACCACCCCGGCAGGTTCGAGGTGTACATCACCAACAACGGCTGGAGCCCGTCCCAGACCCTGGGCTGGGGTGACCTGGAGCACCTGCAGACCGTCCAGAACCCGCCGCAGGCGGGCGGGTCCGGCTCGGACGGCGGGCACTACTACTGGAACCTGCAGCTCCCGCAGCGCAGCGGCCAGCACATGCTGTTCATCCAGTGGATCCGCTCGGACAGCCAGGAGAACTTCTTCTCCTGCTCGGACGTCGTCTTCGACGGCGGCAACGGCGAGGTCACCGGCCTGACGCCGGGCGCCATGTCGGCGGACGAGGTGCGGGCGCTGGGCGCCGACCAGCAGAACACCAAGGCCGACCCGCTCCACGGCGACCACGGTGACCACGGCGACCACGGCGACCACGGCGCGACGGCCGCGGAGGGCAAGCAGGCGCAGGCGGTGGAGACGCTGAACCAGGGCGAGTCGAACCTCGCCGCGGCCTCCGAGGAGTCCTCGCCGGTGCTGCCGGCCGCGCTGGCGGGCGCAGGCGCGGTGATCTTCGCGGGCGGCGCGCTGCTGTACAACCAGCGGCGCAACACGCCCGGGAGGCAGCAGGTCTGACGGCGCGCGGCCGCCGCACCCGCGGCGGCGCGCGTGACGGCACACGCAAGCGGCGCCCTCCGGCGGCGCCCGGGACGGGCACCGCCGGAGGGGGCCGGGCGGGGCCGGACCGGACGGTGCGTCCGG
>NZ_BAAAPF010000194.1:0-14046 GCF_039531005.1 Streptomyces synnematoformans | reverse complement strand
GGCGCCCCCGCGGGCGGCCGGCCCGGCGCGGCAGTGGGGGTACCCCCGCCAACGGGGGTGTAGCCGGCGGGGGAGGAGGCGGCGCTGCGGGTACGGGACCTGGAGGTCGAGTACCCGGGGCGGCTGGGCCGCAAGGGGTTCAAGGCCGTGCACGGCGTGAGCCTGACGATCGGCAAGGGCGAAGTCCTGGGCCTGGTCGGCGAGTCCGGCTCCGGCAAGTCGACCATCGGCCGGGCCGTCGTCGGGCTGGCCCGGGCGACCGGCGGATCCGTCGAGGTCTGCGGCACCGACGTCACCGGGCTGTCCGGCCGCCGGCTGCGCGCCTTCCGGCCGACGTACTCGATGGTCTTCCAGGACCCCGGCGCCTCGCTCAACCCGCGCTGGTCGATCGGCGCCTCGATCGCCGCCCCGCTGCTGGTCAACCGTGCCGCCGACCGCACCGCCGCGCACGCCCGGGTGGCCGAGCTGCTGGAGCAGGTCGAGCTGCCGGCGCGCTGGGCGAGCCGGTTCCCGCACGAGCTGTCCGGCGGCCAGCGCCAGCGCGTCGGCATCGCCCGCGCGCTGGCGCTCGAGCCGGAGCTGCTGATCGCCGACGAGCCGACGTCCGCGCTGGACGTCTCCGTCCAGGCCACCGTGCTGCGGCTGTTCCGGGAGCTGCAGGACCGGATGGGCTTCGCGTGCCTGTTCATCAGCCACGACCTCGGCGTCGTGGAGCTGCTGGCGCACGAGGTCGCGGTGCTGCGGAACGGGCGGCTGGTGGAGCACGGTCCGGCGCGCGAGGTGCTGGCCCGTCCGCGTACGGACTACACCAGGCGGCTCGTCGCCGCCGCGCCGGTGCCGGACCCGGTCCAGCAGGCGGAACGCCGCCGGCTGTGGCGCGAGATGGCGGCGGCGTGAGGGCCGATGGCGTGCGGGGCGGCGGCGTGCGGGGCGCCTCCGGCCGCGGCCGGTCACTGCAGGTGCGCGACCACCGTCTGGTCGGGGTTGAGGTGGGTGCGGATCGTCCGGGCCGCGGTCTCGAAGTCGTACGCGCCGAGGGCGTCGAGCAGCGCGGTGTGCTCGCGCATGATGAGCGGCAGCCGCTCGGGGCGGATCGTTATGGCCGAGACCCCGATGCGCTGGTGCCGCGGCCGGAGGCTGCGGAACAGGTCGGTCAGCACGGTGTTGCCGGTGGCCTCGACGAAGCCGAAGTGGAACAGGAAGTCCAGCTTCCCGTGTTCGGCGATCGCCTCCCGGTCGCCGGCGCGGCAGCGCGCCAGCAGCTCCGCCCCGCCCATCTGCGCCAGCAGTTCGGCCTGCCGGGCGGGGATCTCCAGCCGCTTGTCGCACAGGGTGCGGAAGCCGTGGACCTCCAGGACCTGGCGCATCTCGTACGTCTCGACCATCTCGGCCACGGTGACGCGGCGGACCTGCGCACCGCGCCGCGGCAGCAGGTCGAGATACCCCTCGGCGGCCAGCCGGTGCAGCGCCTCGCGCACGGGCGTCCGCGACACCCCGGCCGCCTCGGAAAGGACCTTCTCCTCCAGGAACGAGCCCTCCGGATACCGCCCCAGCAGGACGGCCTCCCTGACCCATTCGTACGCCCGCGCGCGCGCCGTCACCGCACGGCCGCCGCTCTCGTCCACTGACACGCTCCCCGCTCCCTGTCGCAACCTATGTATACGCAGTGTATACCTACCTACTTCCGAGGAGGCTCATGCCCCCGCGCACGACCGACCGCCGCCGCGCCTACGCCGCCTGGCTGTCCGACCCGAGTTTCGCCACCGCCGAGATCGTGGCGGCCACGGGGTACGGCGCCGTGGTGCTCGACATCGAGCACGGCGCCTTCGACCTCGCCGACTTGGAGCGCTTCATCCCGTTCCTGCGCCGGCTCGACCTCGACGTGCTGGCCAAGGTCCTCGGCCCGGAGCGCGGCCCGATCCAGCAGGCGCTGGACTTCGGCGCCACGGCCGTCGTCGTCCCGCACGTGGCCGGCGCGGCGCACGCCGCCGAGGTCTGCGCGTACGGAAAGTTCCCGCCGCTGGGCGACCGCAGCTTCGCGGGCGGCCGGACGGCCGGCTACGGCGGGATCGACGACGACTGGATCGCCCGGCAGGACCGCGGGACGCGGGTCTACCCGATGATCGAGGACGCCGGGGCGCTGGAGGAGATCGAGAAGATCCTCGAACTGCCGGTGGTCGACGGCGTGTTCGTCGGCCCCAGCGACCTGTCGCTGCGCCGGTCGCGCGGCGCGTACGCGCGCGGCGAGGCGGACTTCGCCGACCTCGCGGCTGTCGCGGACGCGGCGCGGGCGGCCGGCAAGCCGTGGGTGCTGCCGGCGTGGTCGGCGGCGGAGAAGGCGTTCGCGCTGGCGCACGGCGCGGACCAGCTGGTGCTGACCATGCAGCACGGCGCGCTGCTGGCCGGCTTCGGCGCGGCGGTCACGGAGACGGAAGCGCTGGCCGCCTCCGCGGGGGCCGGGTGATCCCGGGGTCTCCGCCCCCGGCCCCCTCCCGGGCCGGAGCCGACAACGCTCCCGGGCGTGGCCCGAGCCCGCTCCGGGGGCTGCGCCCCCAGACCCCCGGAGGGCTGCGCCCCCCGGCCTCCCACCCGGGACCAGCCCCGGACCCCCGACCGGAGCCGACAACGCTCCCGGGCCACGCCCGAAACCCCCCCGGGGGCTCCGCCCCCAGACCCCCGGAGGGCTGCGCCCCCCAGCCTCCCACCCGGAACCACGCCCCGGGCCCCCGGCCGGAGCCGACAACGCTCCCGGGCCACGCCCGAAACCCCCCGGGGCTGCGCCCCCGGACCCCGACCGGGGCTGCAGCCCTCGACCCGACCGAGGGCTCCTAACCCCACCAGGGCTCCGCCCTCCGACCCCACCGGGGCTCCGCCCCCAGACCCGCCGGGGCTGCGCCCCGGACCCTCCGACACGAAAGGCACCGCACCTCTCATGCTTGCCACCGTTGCCCAGTTCGCCGCCTCCACCGACAAGGCCGCCAACCTCAAGGCCGCCGCGGACCTCGTCGCCACCGCCGCCGCGCGCGGCTCCGACCTCGTCGTCCTGCCCGAGAACAGCATGTACACCAACCCCGACCCGCTCGCCGACGTCTCCGGCGAGGCCGAGGCGGTCGACGGGCCGTTCGCCACGGCGATCGCCGGGCTGGCCAGGGAGCACGGCGTCGCGGTCGTCGCGGGGATGACCGAGGCGGCGGCGGGGGGAGCCGGCAGGCCCAGCAACACCGTCCTCGCCGTGGACCGCGCCGGGGAGCCGTTCGGCGTCTACCGCAAGGTCCACCTCTACGACGCCTTCGGCTACCGCGAGTCCGACCGCATCGAGCCGCAGCCCGCCCAGGCGCTCACCTTCTCCCTCGGCGGCCTCACCGTCGGGGTCATGACCTGCTACGACCTCCGCTTCCCGGAGATGGCCCGGTTCCTGGTCGACGCCGGCGCCGAGGCCGTCGTCGTGCCCGCCGCCTGGGTCGCCGGGCCGGCCAAGGAGGACCACTGGACCACCCTGCTGCGGGCGCGGGCGATCGAGAACACCGTCTACGTCCTCGGCTGCGGCCAGACGGGGCCCGTGTCGTGCGGGCAGAGCGCCGTCATCGACCCCATGGGCCAGATCGCCGCCTCGGCCGGCGAGGCCCCGGGCGTGGCGTCCGCGGTCCTCGACGCCGCGCGGGTGGCGGAGGTGCGGGCGAAGAACCCGAGCCTCGCCAACCGCCGCTTCTCTGTGGCCTTCGGCTGAGCCGTCCACCCGCCTCCCCCCGGCCCCCGGCCGGCCGGTCGCCACCGGCCGGCCGGGGGCCGTTTCGGGGGCGTTGGGGCGCGGCGGCCCGTAGAGCAGAAGGGGACGTATCCCGCATACGAGGCGGGCGCGGAGCGCGACGGCGTGCACACGGGGAGGTGAACGACCCGGAAGCGAGCGTTTCGCGGTGCTGCGGCGAAGGCGATACATCACCACCGTAGGCAGAGGCCCACCCTGCCTCACGTCACCACAGGCCCACGCCGACCTGCCCCACCGGTTGCACGCGAGAAGGCGAGATTCAGATGGACGGTTACTTCCTCACGGAGCGTCACAAACGTCTCAGGGAGGAGGTCCGCGCCTATGCGGAACGCGAGGTCCGCCCCCGGGTCGCGGGGATGGAGGAGTCGCGGAGCGTGCAGTACGAGCTGTCCCGGGACATCGCCCGGCAGGGCTGGCTCGGCGTCACCGTCGAGGCCGAGTACGGCGGGATGGAGCTGGGCCACCTCGCCAAAACGATCGTGATCGAGGAGCTTTCGCGCGTGAGCGCCGCGATGGGCGCGATGGTGCAGGCCTCGCAGCTCGGCGTCGCGAAGATCGTGCACTTCGGCAGCGCCGTCCAGCGCAAGACGTGGCTGCCGCCGATAGCCGCCGGCGCCTGCATGCCGACCATAGCCGTCACCGAGCCCACGTCCGGCAGCCACGTGCTGGGGATGTCGGCGCACGCGGAGCGCGTCGGCGACGACTACGTGGTCAACGGCCGCAAGGTGTACGTCGGCAACAGCCACGTCGGCGATCTCCACGGCGTCGTCGTACGCACCGGGCCCGGCTCCCACGGCCTGTCGGCGCTGCTCGTGGAGGCCGACCGCCCCGGCTGCCTGCTGGGCCCGCACCGGCCCGCCATGGGCCTGCACGGCTTCAGCTTCGGCGAGGTGATCTTCGACGACTGCCGGGTGCCCGCGGCGAATCTGCTGGGGCGGGAGGGCGACGGGCTGGCGGTCGCGTACTCCTCCAGCATCCTGTACGGCCGGCCGAACCTCACCGCCGTCGCCCTCGGCATCCACCGGGCGCTCGTGGAGGAGACCACCGCCTTCGCCGCGCGGCAGATCCGCTACGGCCGGCCGCTGGCGGAGCTGGCCACGGTCAAGCAGCGGCTCGGGGAGATGCAGTCGCGGCTGATGACCGCCCGGCTGGCCGCGTACCACGCGACGCACCTGCTGGACCGCGGGCTGCCGTGCGACGCCGAGCTGCAGAACCCCAAGCTGGTCAACGTCGAGTCCGCGCTGGACTCGGCGCGTACGGCCATGGAGGTGCACGGCGCCTGCGGGCTCTACCCGGAGATGGCGGTGGAGCGGTATCTGCGCGACGCGTACCACGTGTTACCGCCGGCGGGCACGTCCGACGTGCAGCGGCTGCGGCTGGCGGAGGTGGCGCTCGGCGCCGACCACGAGCCGTGGTCGGCGCGGCTCGCGCCACACGCGATGGCGTCCCGCCAGACGGTGTGAGGCCCCGGGCCCTCCGGGGGCGCGCCGGCCCTCGGGGCCCGCGGGGCCCGGGGGCACGGTCACCGGGCTGAGCGGTCCCGGCTGCGCTCTTCGAGGATCTCCATCAGCGAGCGGGCCTGGGACTTGATGAACTCCAGCCCCTCCTGGGCCTGCCGCCCCCACGGGCGCGGCTCGGTGTCCACCACGCACACGGTGCCCAGCGTCACGTCGGTCACCGGGTCGATGAGCGGCGCGCCCATGTAGGTGCGGATGCCGATCTGGTCCACCACCGGGTTGCCCGCGAAGCGGGGGTACGCGCACACGTCGGGCAGCACGAGCGCGGTGCGCCGGCCGACGACGTGCGGGCAGTAGCCGTGGTCGCGGTCCATGACCCGGCTGACGTCCGGCCTGCTGCCGGGCTGGTCCGCCGCGCTCGGGTCGGCCGGGTCGGCGGGGGGCGCGTACAGGCCGGTGAAGTACTGGTGGTCGGTGATGAGGTTGACCATCGCGTACGGGGTGCCGCCCAGCTGGGCGAGGCCGGCGGCGCCCTCGGCGAGGCGGGCGGCGAAGGCGTCGAACTCCGGGTCCGGGCGGTCGCCCAGGCCGAGTTCGTGCAGCCGCTGCCTGCGCCGCTCCAGCTCCTGGTCCTGCTCCCCGTCGGTCATCAGATGGCGGGCCGTGTGGTAGTCGAAGGTCGTCATGCGGGCGTACTCCTCGGTGGGGAGGCGGGCACGGATGGTACGGACGCGGTGGCAGTCTCGGACGCGGGCGGAGACCCGGGCGCGGGCCGAGGCTCGGGCGCGGCCCCGGCCCTGGCCGCCACGGACCGCGCGTGCGCGTGCTCGACCAGCGTGATCAGCAGGTTGCGCGCGGAGGCGGTGGCGCGGGCGTCGCAGCACATCACCGGAGTGTCGTCGCGCAGATGGAGCGCGGCCTTCACCTCTTCCGGGGTGTAGCGGTAGGCGTCGTCGAACTCGTTGACGCCGACCACGAAGGGCAGGCCGCGCCGCTCGAAGTACTCGACGGCCGCGAAGCAGTCCACCAGCCGCCGGGTGTCGGCGAGCACGACGGCGCCGATGGCGCCGCTCGCGAGGTGGTCCCACATGAACCAGAACCGCTTCTGCCCCGGCGTGCCGAACAGCAGCAGCATCATGTGGTGGGCGCTGAGGGTGATGCGGCCGAAGTCCATGGCGACCGTGGTCGCGTCCTTCTCCGGCACCCCGTCCAGGCTGTCGTGGTCGACGCTGGCGGCGGTCAGGGTCTCCTCGGTCGTCAGCGGCGGTATCTCGCTCACCGCGCCGACCATCGTGGTCTTCCCGACCCCGAACCCGCCGGCAATCACGATCTTCAGCGGGACGAAGGATTCGTCAGAGATTGCGTAGTCCGACAAGGACCTTCTCCAGTAGGTATGGGTCGGTGGGGTCGGGCGGGCCCGCGGGCGCCGTCAGGATGAGCGCGCAGGTGTCGAGCAGGTCGGACAGCAGGATCTTGGTGACGGCGACGGGCAGGCCCAGTCGGCCGGCGACCTCCGCCACCGACCGCGGGCCCGCGCGGCACTCCCGCAGCGTCTCGTCGTGCTCCGGCGTGAGCGGCACCCGGGGCAGCGTCCGGGCGGCCATGACCAGCGTCTCCAGGGCGAGCCGGCGGGTCGGCGCGGTCCGCCCGCCGGTGACCGCGTACGGACGTAACCGCGGTGCGCCGTCCATCACCCAGGGGGCGTCGTCGTACGACGTCATGTCACCGGGCGGGGCCCGGAGCCGCGGCCGCCGCCCGCGCGGGTGAGGTCAGGTGCGTCGGTACGCGCTTGACCAGCTGGCCCATCTCGTAGCCGATGACGCCCAGGTCGGCGTCCGGCTCGGCGAGCACCGCCAGGACGGCGCCGGGGCCGGCGGCCATCACGCACAGCACGACGTCCTCATGCTCCACGAGGACCTGGCGCACGCCGCGCGCGGAGCCGGTGCCGATGCCGGCGCCGAGGGAGAACAACCCGGTGGACACCGCGGCGAGCCGGTCGGCGGCGGCGGTGTCGAGGTCGTGGGCGTGCATCCGCACGCCGTCGGTGGAGGCGACGACGGCACTGCGGGCGCTGGCGACCTGCTGGACGAAGTTGGCCAGAAGCCAGTCGAGGCTTTCGCTCACGAAGTCGGGCCTTCCATGGATCGGTGCTGGTGCGTGGGGGCGGGGCCGGCGTACGCGTCGGCGGAGTCGGAGACGTGGTCGGCGGTGTGGCGGTCGGTGTCCTCCGCGGCGCGGGAGCCGGCGGTGAAGCTGGCCATGAGGCCGGTGTTGAGGGGGGCGGAGGGGGGTGCCGCGGCGGCGGACGCGGGTACGCCGGGTGCCGGGGCGGGGGTGGCGGGTTCGCGGCGCAGCTCGGGCACGAGGTGGCTGCCGGAGCGCTCGGGCAGCGGGGGGCGCTGCCCCGCCGCGGGGGGCGCGGGGGCGGCGTGGCGGGGGGTGTAGCCGGCCGCGGGGGCGGGGGCGGGTGAGGCGGCGTCGGGGTGGGCGGCGGCGGGCGCCGGGTGGGCGGCGGTGCGCTCGTGGGCGGCGGTGCCTTCGTACGGGAGGGTGCTCTCGTACTCGGTGCCGTCGTACGCGGGGGTGTTGTCGTACGCGGGGGTGGTGTCGAACGCGCCGGTGGTGTCGTGCGTACCGGCCGTCCGGTGGGCGCCCGTGGCCGCGTACCCCTCGGCGGGGCGGGGAGCGCCGTTGATCTCGTGGGCGTCCTGCTGCCGTTGCCGCGCCACGCCGTTGGCGGACCCGGCGGACCCGGCGGAGACGGTGGCGCCGGTGGAGACGGCCGCGGGCTGCGGCTGCGGTTGCGGTGCGGGGGCCACCGCGGGGTGCTGTTCGCCGGCGGCGCCGGGGGCACCGGCGGCGGCGCGCTCGCCGGGCTCCTCCGGGTCCCTCAGCAGCGCGTTGGGCAGCAGCACGGTGGCGCGGCAGCCGCCGTAGACGTTGCGCTGCAGCTGCACGGGGATCCGGTGCCGGCGCGCGAGGTGGGCGACGACGAGCAGGCCGATGCGGCCGTCCTTGATCTGCTCGTCGACGGCGTGCGGCGTGGCCCGGCTCAGCAGGCTGTTCATCCGGTCCTGCGTGTCCGCCTGGAGGCCAAGACCGCGGTCGTCAATCTCTACGACCAGGCCCGCTGCCGCCGGCTCGACGCGCAGCTCGACCTTGGTGTCGGGCGGGGAGAACCCGGCGGCGTTCTCGACAAGCTCGGCGATCAGGTGGATGACGTCCGGGGCGACGCCGCCCTGCAGCACGCCGGTCATCGGCGGCACGAGCTTGACGCGCCCGTAGTCCTCGACCTCCGAGACCGCCGAGCGCAGCACCGCGTTCACCGGCATCGGCCGGCTGATGCGGCGCGGCACGGCGCCGCCGAGTATCGCCAGGCTCTCCACCTGGCGGCGCAGCCGGGTGACGAGGTGGTCGAGCTGGAAGAGGCCGTGCAGCAGGTCCGGGTCCTCGACCCGCTTCTCCAGCCCGTCCAGCTCGTCGAGGGAGCGGATGACCAGGTTCTGCAGCCGGCGGGCGAGGTTGACGAAGACCTCGATCTGGCCGCGGGACGAGACGTCCACGACGGCCTTGAGGGCGGCGTGCACGGTGGCGTGCACCAGCCGCTCGACCGCCTCGGGGGTGACATCGGCGTCGGCGGCGGGGGCGGGGGGAGACGACAGCGACAGCGTGTCGGGCTCGGGGCGTTCGCCGCGCTGCGCCTGGTCGACCAGGCGCAGCAGCTCGCCCTGCGCGGCCTCCAGCAGCGCGGTCAGCTCCGCGTCGCGTTCGGTACGGGCCTCCTCCGCGGTGTCGAGGGCGTCGGCGAGCGCGCCGACGCGGAGTATCGCCAGGACCGTGATGCCCACCGCGGCCAGCACTCCGGCACCGATGATCACGCGGGTCTCGGCGCTCGTCGACCCGCCGATGAGCGCGCCGTACGTGGCGGCGCCGCCCACCAGCAGCGCGGCGGTCACCGGCAGCAGCGTGACCCGCCAGAGCCGGGCGCGCAGGGCGCGGCCCGCGCGGCGCCGCCGGGAGCCGAACCGGCCCGGGCGCGGGCCGGCGTTCCCGGCGGGAGCGGGGTGGTCGGACATGGGCTTCCTCGCTGGACGGGCCGTACGGGGACGGCGCTGTCAGCATCTGACTGCGCTGTCGTACGGCGTCTTCGTGCGGCGTTTCTTCCGGCCGTCTGCCGGGCAGTGCGCGCGCGGCGCACACACATCGGATGGTCACGGTGGTCTCAGGGGCACCGTGAGCCACACCTACATTGCTCAGCGGCGGGTGTCGTTGCCACCGGTCCCCGGGGTCGTTTGGGGGTCGCTTCCCGAGGGTTCGAACGTGTGCCTCATCTTCGCCCGCCCCGGGGCCGACCGGGCCGGAACTGCGTTCGGTTTCCGCCGGTCACGGCGCCGGCGAGGCCGGCGAAGTCGCCGTGGGCGGCGTCGCGTCCGGCCCCGCGGCGCTCGCCGGAACCACCGAGTCCGCCGAGGCCGCCGCGCTCCCCGGCTACTCCCTCACTGGCGGGGGTGCCCCCACTGCCGCCGGGCCCGCCGGGCTCCCCGAGGCCGCCGACGAAGCGCAGCACCTCGTCGAGTTCCTCCAGGCCGATCAGGCGGCTGCGCGGCCGCAGCATCCCGGCGCTGCCGTAGCGGCCCAGCTCCGCGCACCGGCCGGTCAGCCAGTCCCAGTCGAGGTCGAGGTGGTCGGCCAGCCGGCGCAGCCGCTCCGCCGCCGTGGCGGCGTCGGTGACGCCGCGGGTCTGCGCGTGCCGTACGGCGTCGGCGTAGGCCCGCAGCCGGGCCCAGTGGCCGGTGGTGTCGACCTGCCAGACGCCGTCCGTACGCAGCCAGTTGGCGATGACCGCGCGCTGCCCCGGCAGCAGCGCGAACCCGTCCACCTGCGTGTACTCCGGCTCCGTGCACACCCACGTCGGCAGCCCGTGCTGCTCCAGCAGCGCGAGCGCCAGGAACAGCAGGGTGCGCTCGTAGCGCTCGCTGGTCTTGACCGCGTTGTGCGGCAGGCAGAAGACGTGCGCGTACGGGCGGCCGGCGTCCGGGCGGCCGGCATCCGCGCCGTCGGCGTCCGGGAGCCGCGCGCGCAGGTCGCGCAGCGACCGCAGGTAGTCGTGCTTGTGGCGGAAGAACAGCCAGGCGGCGGCCTCTTCGCCGTACTGCTCGCGGGCCCAGAACACCGGCGGTACGGCGGGCTCGCCGGGATCGGCGGGGTCGGCTGGGTCGCCGCGCAGCCGGCGCAGGACGTGCCGGTCGCAGACGTACGAGCCGAGCCACGCGGTGCCCACGTCGGACAGCTCGGGCATCGCCGAACGGGCCACCGCGGACCGCTCGCGCCCCAGGAAGTCGTCCAGGCCGCTGCGCTCCGCATCCAGCACGGCGTCGTCGGCGAGCAGTCCGTCGTCGAGGTTGAGTACGGCCCAGAGGATGCCGTACGTGAGGTCGTCGAGACGGTACGCGCGCGGTATCGGCAGCACGTCCACCGGGTCGGCGGCGACGGGCTGCCGGGCGCGTACGGCGTCGAGCACGAACAGCCCCTCGCCGCGCCGCGCGCCGAGCGCGGCGAGCAGCAGCGCCCGGCGCGCGGGGCGGATGAAGTCGCGCAGGTGCGGGTGGTCGTCGGGCCCGATGACGACGCTGTCCGGGCCGGCCTCCGCCTCGTACAGCTGCACGGCCACGGAGGTGCCGTCGAAGACGCGGTGGCCGTCGAGCTGCCAGACCCCGCCGCCGCCGGGGGCGGGCGCGGTGGGCGAGAGGAAGGACGTGGACCAGGTGACGTCGAGCGCGCGGGCGGTGGCGAGGGAGGCGTCGTCGGGGAGGCGGGGCGTGGTGAACGTCCGCGTGGGCGCCGGGCCGAGGAGCGAGTCGACGTCGATGCCGAGCATGTGCTCCAGGACGGTGCCGGCGTTGCCGCGCGGAATCTGCTCGCCGGCGAGCCACCGCTTGAAGGTGGTGCTGGAGATGGTGAGTCTGGCCAGCCGCGGCTCGCCGTACTCGGCGGCGGCCTTACGCGCGGCGTGCGTGTAGTGGACCTCGAACGTCGAGAATCTGGCCCAGCCGCGCTTCGCCAGCTCGACCCGCAGCAGCGTGGGCGGCGCCGGCGCGGGGCCGGGCTCCGGCTCCGCGGGGGTGTCGTCGACCGCGGGGTGGGGGGTGTGGCCGTCGGCGGGCTGTCCCGTCGTGGTCATATGTGCGCTACCTCGATCTGCCGGCTCAGACCGGAACATTGCGCTCCGTAGCCTGCCGTCTGGCATGTGCCATCCGTAAGTTCCAGGGGGGTGCAGAGCATTCACGGCGGCCGGACGCATTAAATCGGGTGATCCGCCAGGTCGTTCGGGGGTCGTCCGGCCGGGAGCGGCCTCCGGGACGCGCCGCGCGGGCAATAATGCGCGATCATGACGCGAGGCAGGCCCACGACCCGGTTGACATTGACGGACCGGGAACTCCACTTCCTCGAACACCTGGTCGCACACAGCGCCACCCCGGCGGCCAGACGGCTGCACTGCGAGATCGTGCTGGGGTGCGCGGCCGGGGAGTCCAACGGGGAGGTGGCGGCGCGGCTCGGCGTCACCCCGACGACGGTGTGCCGGTGGCGCAACCGGTTCGCCCGGGAGGGGCTGGCGGCGGTGCGGGGGGCCGCCGGGGGCGGCGAGCACGGGCCGGGCGCGCCGGGGGCGTCGGGGACGGCGGGGGCGCAGGACGCGAGCACCCCGGCGGCAGCGGGGTCCGGCTCCCCCGCGGGGGGCGGCCACGTACGCGGCAACATCCGGCTCGCCGCCCTCATGCGCGAGTCCGGCCTCACCCCCACCTCCCTCGCCGGCCAGGTCCGCGAGCTGGGCCGGCGGCGCGGCCTCGAACTGCGCTGCACGCACACGTACGTCAAGCGCTGGCTGCGCGGCAGCTTCGGCCCCTCCGTACCGCCCGAGCTGATCGCCGCCGTCCTCTCCCGCCGGCTCGGCCGCGACATCACCCCCGGCGACATCGCCGCCCCCACCCCCGGTGGCTACTCCCCCGACGGCTACGCCCTCACCGGCAGGGCCGCCCCCTCGCCCACCGGCGGGGGCACCGCCCGCGGGCACGCCCCGTCCCCCGCCGGCTACGCCCTCACTGGCGGGGGCGCCCCCACTGGCGGCTGGCTGCTCCCCGACGACCTCGGCCTGCGCGGCCCGTCGACGCCGCTCGGCACCGTACGCACCGCCGCCCGGCTCTGGGACGCCGACCCGCGCTACGCCCTCCCCGCGGTGCCCGCCGCCGTCCTGCGCCACTCCGTCCGCCGGTGGCGCCGCGCCACGCCGCCCGCGCCGCCGCAGCGCGCCCTCGGCTCGTACCGCGTCGGACAGCGGGACATCGCGCGCATACACGCGCTGACCGAGCACCTCGCCATGCTCGACAACCGCTACGGCGGCGGCGCCGCCCGGTCGATCGCGATGACCCACCTGCGCACCGACGTGCTGCCGATGCTCGAAGGCACCTACACCGGGGCCGTCGGCCGCAACCTCTTCCGCGCCGCCGCGCTCGTCACCCACCACACCGCGCACCTGCTGTACGACACCGGCCGGCACGGCGCGGCCCGCCGCTATCTGCGCCTGGCGCTCGACATGGCGTACCACGGCCACGACCGCCCCTTCGCCGCCAAGATCCTCGGCACCCTCGCCCACCAGGCCGTCCACCTCGGCGACCACCGCGAGGCCGTCGAACTCGCCGAAGCCGGGCTGGCCGAACCCGGGCTGACCCCCGCCGGGCAGGCGTCGCTGCACGCCATGGCCGCCCGCGCGCACGCCCGGCTGCGCGACCCGCGGGCCACCGCGATCGCCCTGTCCCACGCCGAGCGGCTGCTGTCCGCCGGCAGCCCCGCGCAGGAGCCCCTCTGGCTGCGCTACTTCACCGCCGCGGAGCTGCACGACGAGATCGCGCACTGCCTCGTCGACCTCCGCCAGGCCCGCGCCGCCCGGCCGCACGCCGAGCACGGCATCGCGGCGCGCACGGACCGGTACGCGCGGAGCATCGTGTTCACGCGCGTCGTGCTGGCCACGGCGTGGCTGCAGCAGCGGGAGGTCGAGCACGCCTGCCAGGTGGCGACGGGCGCGCTGCGGGCGACGGAGGACATCCAGTCGGAGCGGGTACGGGGCTATCTCGCCGGGTTCCGGGAGCGGCTGCGGCCGTTCCGGAAGGTGCCGGCGGCGCGGGAGTTCTCGTACCGGGCGGCGCGGGCGCTGCGCTGAGCGCCCCCGCCGCACCACCCCTTCGGGCTGCCCGCCGCACCGCTCGTCGTCACCGTACGAACCGGGAGGGCCGGTACGGCTCCAGCTCCGGCGCCTCCCGGCCGGTCAGCAGCTCGCCCGCCACCAGCTCGCCCAGGCGCAGCGACAGGGTCATGCCGCTGTGCGTCACCACCGTGTACAGCCCCTCGGCCTCGGCGTTCCAGCCCACGATGGAGTTGTCGTCCGGCGGCATCGGGCGCGTGCACACCCGGCCGCCGGCGAGGCGGGCCGTGTCCGCCACGGCGGGCAGCATGTCGTGGGCGCGGGCCAGCAGTTCGCGGGCGAGCGCGGCGACGCGGTCGGCGGGCGTGTGCTGGTCGACCTCGTCGTTGAGGTCCAGCGCCTCCAGGTAGACGCGCCCGCCGGCGAGCGGGCGGGCGTGCAGCCGCGGGGTCAGCACCATGCGGGTCAGCGGCGGGCCGCCGGCGGCCGGTTCGAGGTGGGCCAGGAGCGTCGGCGCCTCGGACCCCGGCGCGTCGCCGGGCACCAGCGGCACGTACGCGGCGGCCAGCGCGGCGACGGGGGGCGTGCGCCACCCCGCGCAGCACACCGCGACGTCCGCCGGCACC
>NZ_BAAAPF010000193.1:0-14074 GCF_039531005.1 Streptomyces synnematoformans | reverse complement strand
CGCCGGGCGGGCCGGGCGCTGGCGCGGCTGTGCCGGGTGCAGCCGGCGTACGTGACGGTGGTGGTGGCCGGGGCGGGCGGGGCGGGCGGTGCGGACGGCGGCGGGACCGCGGGTGCCGCCGGGGGCGGTGCGGACGGCCCGTACCCGCGGCTCGTGCCCGGCTACGAGCCGGGCGTCTGGCAGCAGTTGGAGAAGGCCGACGTGCTCCGCCTCACCTGGTTCCGCACCGAGCCGGGCCGGCGGCTGGTCATCGGCGCCGACTCCGGCTGCGACGTCGAGTTCTGGCACCGCGACGCCGCCGGCGACCGGCTCCTCGCCCCGCGCCCCGGCCGCGTCGCCGACAGCGTCCCGGCCGGCGCCCCCACCGTGAAGCTGGCCGACCGCGGCTCCTGGGGCTGCGGCCGGCTCACGCTGCGCACCCGCGCGGAGTTCGCGCGCCCGCTGCCCGACGACGTCACGTACCCGATCGACGCCGTCTACACCTGGGCGGACGCCGAACTGCGCTACGCGCTGCGCTCCCTGGCCACGTACGCGCCCTGGATCCGCCACGTCCACCTGCTCACCGACGCCGGCGCCCCGCCGTGGCTGGACACCGCCCACCCCGGGCTCACCGTCGTCGGGCACCGCGAGGTCTTCGCGGACCCCACCGCGCTGCCGACGGCCAACCCGCGTGCCGTCGAGGGCCAACTGCACCACATCGACGGCCTCGCCGAGCACTTCCTCTACTTCGGCGACCACCTCTTCCTCGGCTCCGAGGCCGTCCCGGAGGACTTCTTCGCCGCCGACGGCCGCACCCGCTTCTTCCCTGCGGCCGCACACGAGCCGCGGCTGCCGCACGCCGTGCACGCCCCGCACGCGCTGCGGCGCAGCGTGCTCGCCGAGATCGAGCGGGAGTTCGCCCACCGGCACGCGGCCACCACCGCCCACCGCGTCCCGCACCGCGACGACCTGGCGATCCCCTCCTCGCTGTACCACCACTACGCCGCCCACACCGGCCGCGCGGTCGCCGCGACCCTCCGCCACGCGGACGTCGACCCGCCCGCGGGCGACACGGAGGCCGCCCGGCGGGAGCTGCTGGCGGCACGGGACCGGGCGGTGATCCGGACCGGCGGCGGGCCGGAGCCGGCCCGGGCGTTCCTGGAGGCGTACTTCCCGGTGCCGAGCGCGTACGAGCTGCCGGGCTGAGGGCGGTGGCGGCGCCGTTCGGCGGGTGCCGCGTAGCCGCTACGGAACCGGGGCGCGCGGTGCCTCGCGGGGCACCGGGGGCCGGGCGGACGCCCGGGGGCGGGGTGCCCGGGCGGGGGGCGGTCGGTGGCCGGACAGCGCCGCGGAGAGCGGCAACTGCTCGTGCAGCGTCGCGCACAGCAGCGCCACCGGCGCAAGCGCGAGCAGCCCGTAGAGCAGCGCCGGCCCCGGTTCGGCCGCCGTCGTACCGGCCGCCGTCGCCAGCGCGCCGGCCGCCGCGCCGATGCCGCCGTGCACCGCGTGCGCCCGGAGCACCTCCCGTACCCGCACCAGCCCGCAGCGTCCCCAGCGCGCCAGCTGCAGCGCGTGCCCGGCGGCCGGGCCCGCGGCGGCGGCGCAGGCGAGCAGCGGCAGGGCGTGGCCGGAGCCGCGCCACGGGATGACGAGGGCCAGGGCGGCGGCGGTGACGAGGAGCACGACCAGGTGGGTGCCGAGGAGTTCGCGGCGCCGGCCGCGGGCGAGGTCGAGGGAGCAGCCGGCGGAGTACACGAGCTGCAGCGCCGCTGCGGCGCACAGCCACGGCACGAGCGCCGTCGCGGACTCCCAGCCGGGGCCGAGGAGCAGCGTGAGCGCGGCCGGCCCGACACCGGCGGCGGCGCCGAACCCGGCGAAGGCGACGGAAGAGGCGCCGGTGACGGCGAGCCGGGCGGTGGGACCGTCGACACGGGAGACGCGGGAGACGCGGGGCACCCGGCGGGCACGGTCCGGCGGGTGCCCAGGCCCCGGGCGCGCGCCCGTTCCCCGGCCCCGCCCCACGTCCCGGCCCGGGCCCCGGCCGGCACCGGCGCCCCGGACCCGGACATGGACCAGCAGCGAACGCACCTCCCGGCCCTGACCGTGATACGGAACGTGCTCCCGCCCCGTACCCCGCTCCAGCATCCGCGCGAACACGCCCACCGCCACCTCGCACAGCACCGCCGCCCGCGAGTACACCCCCGCCGCGCCCGGCCCCAGCAGCCGGCAGACCGCCCACAGCGGGGCCCCCGCGGCGACCAGCCGCAGCAGCCCGTACCCGGCCGCGAACCGCGAGACGCGGACCAGCGCCGCGGCCCGTACCGGAGGGCCGTCCGGCAGCGGCGTACGGAGCAGGAGCAGCCCCGCGGCGCCGAGCGTCAGCGCGGCGGACGCCGGCAGCACGGCGGCCAGCCCGAGGGGGTTGACGCCGGCGGCGAGCAGCAGCACGCCGGTCGCGGCGCCGCCCGCCTGGCCGCCGGTGTCCGTCAGCACGGCGGCGCGGGCGCGCCCGGCGCGGTGGAGTGCGGCGAGGGCGGCCTCGGCCGTGGGGTGGCAGAGGAAGGAGCAGGCGAGGACGCGGAGGAGGGGGGTGGTGTCGGGGGTGTGGAGGAGCAGGCCGGGCAGCGGGGCGGCGGTCTGCGCAACGGCGAAGCCGGTGAGCCCGGTGAGCGCGGCGAGCCGGAGTGCGGCGTGGGCGGTCGGCCGGGTCAGCCGCTCGGTGCGGTGCAGGGAGGCGGCGATGCCGGTGGCCGCAAGGTGGGCGAGGAGGTGGACGGCGGTGAGGGCGACGGCGTAGGCGCCGAGCGCGGCGGGAGAGACGTGGCGGGCGGCGTAGGCGAGGCAGCCGAGCTGGAGCAGCAGGCCGAAGACGGCGCTCCCGTAGCGCCAGCCGGCCGCCGCGTTCCCGCGGGGCGGTGCCGCGTCCGGCCTCTGCCCCGTACGCGACCCGGTGGCCGCCCCCGCTTCGTCCCCGCGCCCCGCCCGCCGCAGCCGCCGACCCCACTCCCGCCCCCGCGACCCCGCACGCACCACCCCGCCCCGGGCCGCCCATACCCGCGTCAGCAGCCCCGCCCGCGCCGACCGCCTCATCCCGCCGCCTCCACCGCCCCCACCGGTGCCGTCCCCGCTCATCGCTTCGCCCCCTGCCGCAGCTCCTGTTCCTGCCGCCTCGGCTGCGCCTGCCGCCCCTGCCGCCACCTCCGCGGCAGCCGCGGCCGCGGCGGGCGGCGGTCCGGCAGCGGGTGCGGCGCGTTCCAGCCGCGCGGGAACGGCTCGCCCGGCGGCACCAGGAGGTTCTCCTCCTTGCCGCACTCCAGCACCGCCCGCAGCCACGCGCGCTGCGTCGCGTAGAAGTCGTCCGTCAGCGGCTCCGGCGCGAACAGCCAGTCCCGGCACTGCCCCTGCACGTGCGCGCGGTAGCTCTCCGCGTCGTGCGGGCGCCACGGCGTCTCCGGGTGGATGAGGTGCAGCCCGTACCCCAGCGCCGTCAGCACGCGCAGCGCCGCCGCCATCGCGCCCCGGTCCGTGCCGGGCAGCACCTCGCAGACGAGCCACGGCCGGTGCGCGCGCAGCACCCGGTGCGCGCCCGCGAGGACCTCGGGCTCGTGCGTCTCGACGTCGATCTTGATCAGGAACGGCGCGTGCCCGTGCCGCTCCGCGAAGTCGTCGACCGTGCCCACCGGCACCCGCACCGACTCCGCGTGCGCGCGGTGCCCGGGGTTGAGGGAGTTGGAGCTCTCCGCCTTCAGCGACAGGTACAGCTCCGCCGTGCGGCTGCGGTCGGAGAGCGCCATCTGCCGCACGTCGAAGTCCAGTCCGTTGCCGTCGCGCAGGGCGCGGCACAGCCCCGCCGTGTGCGGGGTCGGCTCGAAGGCGACGGTCTGCAGCCGCTTGCCGCCGTGCACCAGGTCGACGAGGGCCGCGTAGAGCCCGATGTGCGCGCCGACGTCGTAGACCGCCGCGTGCGGCGGCGCGTACTGCGCGAGCGTCAGCAGCGTCGCCTGTGTCAGCGGTTCGTAGCCGGCGAGGCCCGCGCGGCGCAGCTGGCGCTGGACCGCGGTCTCCTTGCGGCTGAGCACGTTGAGCGCGCGCGGGTACGTGCCGGCGCCGGGCGGCGCGGCCGGGTTCACCGGCGTACGGACGGCCAGGGGCATGGCCTGTTCACCTTCCTGACGGGCTGTCGGGCGGGCTCTCGGGCGGGTTCGCGGACACGCTCTCCGCCGGGCCGGGGAACGACCTCTCGAACGGGCCGGGGCCGGGGAAGTACGCCTGGAGGAACGGCCGTACGAGCGTGAGCTGCCCGGTCAGGTCGTCGGCGCCGGAGAGCGTGTCGTTGAGGCAGAAGACGTTCCGGTCGCGGCGGCGCAGGAGCCGCTGCAGCCGGGCGGCGACGTCCGGGTGGGCGAGGTCGAAGTAGTCGTACGGGATCTGCCCGGGGACCGCGCGGCCGGTGCCGGCCGCGTAGTAGTGGTGGAACGCGGACGGGATGCTCAGGTCGGTGGCGCTGCGGAAGCGGCTCGCCGCGGTCTGCCGGTGCCGCTCCGGGAAGCGCTCCTCGATCTCGGCGAGCGTGCTGCGGCGCAGGGCGTGCGGCGTGTGCTTCATCTTCTGCGTGACGTACGTGCCGAACCTCTCTTGCAGCAGCGCCCTGTTGTTCTTTCCCGCGAGCGACACCGGCACGTCGTCCGCGTCCGGCGGCCCGGCGGGCAGCAGCGCGCGGGACGGGAAGTAGCGGGTGATGCCGCTGGGCAGGAAGAAGCGGTCGGGCAGGATCGGCGCGCCGAGGAAGACGTCGTCGTTGAAGTAGAGGAAGTGCTCGGCCAGGCCGTCGATGTGATGCAGCTGGCTTTCGATGGCGTGGGAGTTGAACGTCGGCAGGACGCCGGGGTCGGAGAAGATGTCGCGGTGGTCGACGACGGTGAGGCGGGGGTGGCCGGTGTCGAGCCAGTCGGGCACCTGGTCGTCGGTGACGAGGTAGACGTGCCGGATCCAGGGGGCGTAGAGGTGCAGTGAGCGGAGCGAGTAGCGCAGCTCGTCGCGGTTGAGGTAGCGGGCGTCGTTGGCGGCCTGGGCGTGGTACGGGACGCCGCCCGCGGCGGCGCGGCGGCGGCGCCAGGCGGGGTCGGCGCCGTCGACCCAGGTGTAGACGGCGTCGACGGGGAAGGGCAGGTCGTCGGGGAGCGGGACGGTCAGCTCGGGGCGGGTGCGGACGTCGGGGGCGCGGCCGAGGGAGTCGGCGAGTACGAAGCGGGTGAAGAGGTGGCCGGGGGCGGTGACGCGGGTGCCGTCGCGCGGTACGGACTCGACGACGCGGTTGAAGCGGGGGGCGACCAGCCGGGTGCCGCCCGGCGCGCCGCGCCCGCCGCTCGCGGGGGTGCTCTCGCCGTCCGGCTCCTCCGCCCAGAACTCCACGTCGCAGCCGTAGCCGGCGCCCAGCAGCGTGTGCCCGTCGCGGTCGGTGTAGTAGCAGCTGAACCGGACGACCGCCGTCCCGGCGAGCGCCTCCCACGCCGCGGGGTCGGACGCCGGACGTACCCGCCGCTCGGGGCGCCTGCGGCGGTCGGCGTGGGAGACGTGGCCGGGGTGCTCGGCGCACAGGGCGGTGAGGGCGGCGACGGCGCGGGCGCGCTCGGGCGCGGGGACGGCGACGGCGCTGGAGACGCTGCCGTAGCCGCGGACGGCGAAGTACTCGACGCCCGCGGCGTCGAGGGCGCCGGTGACCAGCAGGAGGTTCTCGTTGCGGGCGCGCAGCGGCGTGGGGGAGTCGAGCACGACGGCGAGCCGCGTCTGGCCGCGGTGGTGGACGGCCCGGCGGTCGGGGCGGTCGAGCTGTCCGGTGGCGCGCAGCGCGCGCAGCGCCGCCCGCTGCCCCGGCTCGGGGACCCGCCGGGAGACGGCGCCGAGCGCACGCTGCACCCGGTGGCGGGTGGCGGGGGTGGCGGCGGCGCCGACGAGCGCGCGCACGCGGTGCGGCACCGCGCGCCGGTAGCGGCTGACGAGCCACGGCTGCCCCGGCTGCGCGCCGTTGGCGTCGACGGCGTACGGGGGGTGGGGGGTGGGCGGCGCGGACGGGCCGGGCCGCACCGGCTCCGGGCGGGGGCGGCCGGCCCCGGCGACGGGGGACGCCGGCGGCGGGGCTGCCGGTCGCTCGCTGCGGGTCTGTGTCATCCGTACCTCCGGCTTCTGTACGTGCGGTGTTCGATGCCCGGCTCCGGTGCTTGCGGCTTCGGTGTCCCTGGCTTCCGTGCTTGCGGCTCCGGTGCCTCCGGCCTCCGTGCTCCCGGCTTCCGTGCTTGCGGCTCCCGTGCCTCCGGCTTCCGGCCTCCGTTCCGTCGTCGGCTTCCGCCCCTCCGTCATTCGCCGTGCGTCACCGCACTTCCCGCCGGCCGGGGCAGCGCACGCGCCGCGGCGCCGGCCGGCGGCGGCCTGCGCCCGGACACCGGCGGACGGTCGACCTGGCCGAGGAAGACGTGCCGGACGACGCGCTCGGCGGCGTGCCCGTCGTCGTACGGGCAGAAGCGCCGCCGGAAGGCGGCGAGCAGCGCCGCGGCGGCGGGGGCGGCGTGGGCACCGGAGGCGAGGGCGTCGGCG
Organism: Streptomyces synnematoformans; assembly: GCF_039531005.1. NCBI lineage: Bacteria > Bacillati > Actinomycetota > Actinomycetes > Kitasatosporales > Streptomycetaceae > Streptomyces > Streptomyces synnematoformans. Next base: position 7,504 of record NZ_BAAAPF010000193.1, on the reverse strand, counting down.
ACCTCGTCGGCGGTGCGGCAGACGAGGCCGGGCGGCTCTGCGGTGACGTCGAAGTACGTGCCGCGCGCCAGCCGGTACGCCTCCCAGTCGGCGGCGTGGAGGACGATGGGGCGGCCGAGCAGGGCGTAGTCGAACATCACGGAGGAGTAGTCCGTGAGCAGCGCGTCCGAGGCCAGGCACAGCTCGGTGAGCGAGGGGTGCGCGGTGACGTCGAGCACCCCGGCGGGCGGCGCGGCGGCGGGTGCGGCGTCGTGGAAGTAGTGCGCGCGGGCGAGCAGGACCACGTGCGCGCCGCGCTCGCGCAGCGCGCGGGCGAGGGCGCCGGGGTCGAGCGGCGGGACGTGGCCGGGGAGGTAGTCGCGGTGGGTGGGGGCGTACAGGACGGCGGTGGCGCCCTCGGGGATGCCGAGCCGGGCGCGCAGCCGGGCGCGCGCGGCGGGGCCGGGGGGCGCGCCGGCGAGCGCGTCGTTGCGCGGGTAGCCGTACTCCAGGGTGGTGTGGTCGGCGGGGTAGGCGCGGCTCCAGGCCAGGGTGGAGTGGCGGTTGGCGGAGAGGCTGTAGTCCCAGCGGTCGACGCGGGTCATCAGCGCCTCGAAGTCCATGCCCGCGGCGGCCGCCGGGTGGTCGGCGAGGTCCAGTCCCATCTTCTTCAGCGGCGTGCCGTGGTGGGTCTGCACGTGGATCTGGCCGCGGCGCTTGACCACGTGCTGCGGGAAGTTGACGTTGTTGACGAGGTACGTGGCGCGCGCCAGGGCGCGGTGGCAGGCGCGTGAGCCGGGGCGCAGCACCCGTACGCCGGGCGGCACGGTGTGCGCGTACGCGGGGCGGGCGATCCACGCGGTGGCGAGGCCGGGGACCAGCTCGCGCGCGGCGGCTTCGAGCGCGGCGGGGTTGCAGGAGTAGCCGCGGTACCAGTACGCGGCGAAGACCGCCAGGTGCGGGTCGAGGGGCAGGCGGAGCTGGAGGCGGTAGTAGAGCCGGCCGCAGCCGGCGCGGGCACGGCGGGCGGCGCGGGCGGTGCGGTCGTGGGCGCGGGCGAGGAGGCGGGCCTCGGCACCGAGCAGCTGGAACGCCCGCCGGGTGCCGAGCCGCACGAGCAGGTGCCGGGTCCGGACCCGTACGCCGCCGCCGGCCCGTACGCCCACCGCGGCCCCCGATGCGGACCCCGCCGCAGCCCCCGCCGCAGCCGCGGACGCCGGCGCCGCCCCCGACGCGCGCGGCGCCCCCGACGCGCCCGGCGCCCCCGGCGACCGCGCGTACCGCAGGTACTGCGCCCGGGCCCGGCGGAAGAACTCCGCGCGCTTGTGCCGCGGCACCCGCCCGCCCTTGTTGAAGATCGCCGTCAGGTGGTCCACCATCCGCACGGACAGCACCGGCCGCCAGCGCTCCAGCCGCCGCGCGGTCAGGAACGCGAACACCCGGTCGTACTGTTCGAAGACGTCGAGGTGCTGCTCGCTCGGCGTGCCGAGGATGTTCCCGGACCGCCGCTGCCGGTAGTGCACGCACACCCGGTCCAGCACCGCGATCCGCCGCGCGGACAGCAGCGCGGGGTACGTCCAGGGGGTGTCCTCGTAGTAGCCCGGCGGGAAGCTGAGGCCCTGGGCGGTGACGAAGTCCCGCCGGTACGCCTTGTTCCACACCACCGTCAGCAGCCGCAGCAGCTCCGGCCGCTCCTCCAGCCGGAAGACCTGCGGCTCGCGCTCGGCGAGGAGATCGGCGCGTACGTTGCGCGTGTGGCGGCCGTGCCAGTAGGTGCGGGCGTAGTCGTAGACGAGGACGTCGGGGTCGGCGGTGGCGTCCAGCCGGTCGGCGACGGCCTGCAGCGCGCCGGGGGCGAGGGTGTCGTCGCCGTCGAGGAAGAGGACGTAGTCGCCGGTGGCGCGGTCGAGGCCGGCGTTGCGGGCGCGGCCGAGGCCGACGTTGGCGGTGAGGTGGACGGCGGTCAGCCGCGGGTCGCGGGCGGCGGCGTCGTCGGCGACCTCGCCGCAGAGGTCGGGGGAGCAGTCGTCGACGGCGATGACCTCCACGTCCGTGAAGGACTGGGAGAGCACGGACTCCAGGCACTCGTCGAGGTATGCCTGGACCCTGTACGCGGGGACGATGACGCTGAACCGGGGCACGGACACATCCCTGGGCGGGCGGCAGGACAGTCCGCTGGTCGGAATGTCCTTATTTCTGGTATCCGCCACCGTAGCGGCGCCGCCACGCGCCCGGTCGTACGACAGTACGGCCGCCCGGGTGATCTCCCCGGACGGCCGTATCGGCGCGGTGCGTGCGTACCTACTTCACGGCGCCCGCCATCACGCCCGAGACGAACTGCCGCTGGAAGGCGAAGAAGACGACCAGCGGGATGATCATCGAGATGAACGCGCCGGACGCGATCAGCTCGATGTTGCTGTCGAACTGCCGCGTCTGCTGTTGCACCGCCACCGTCAGCGGCGGCTTGCCCGGGTCGGCGAAGACCAGGGCCACCAGCATGTCGTTCCACACCCACAGGAACTGGAAGATGCCCAGCGCCGCGATCGCCGGCCCGCCCAGCGGCATCACGACGCGGAAGAACAGCCGCAGCTCACCCGCACCGTCGATGCGTGCCGCCTCCAGCAGCTCCCGCGGGATCTCGGCGAAGAAGTTCCGCAGCAGGAAGATGGCGAAGGGCAACCCGAACGCGGTGTGGAAGAGCACCACGCCCGTGATCGTGTGGAACAGGTTCAGGTCCCGGTACAGCGACGCGACCGGGATCAGCGCCACCTGCACCGGCACCACCAGCAGGCACACCACCGCCAGGAACACCCAGTCCCGGCCGGGGAAGTCCATCCACGCGAAGGCGTAGCCCGCCAGCGCGCCGATGACCACCACCAGCAGCGTGGACGGCACCGTGATCCAGACGGTCGTCGGCAGCGCGCCCATCACGTCCTCGTTGCCGAAGAGCGTGTCGTACGTGTCCGTGGTCAGCTGCCCCGGATCGCCGAAGACCTTCCACCAGCCGGTCGTCGCGATGTCCGCCGGGTCGCGGAACGACGACAGCAGCAGCCCCACCGTCGGGGTCAGCCACAGGAACGCCACGATCACGAGGAACGCCCGGACCGCGCCGCCGCCCGCGTACCGGCCGACGCGGGAGGCGAGCGACTCCTTCGCCGGCGACTCGTCCTTCGCCTCCCGCGGTTCCGGCTTCGGTGCGGTCTCCGCCGCTGCTGCGGTGGTCATCGGCCGGACTCCTTTCGCAGGCGGCGGATATTGAAGATCATCACGGGGAGGACGAGGAGCAGCAGCACGACGGAGATCGCGCTGCCCGTGCCCAGGTCCGGGTCGCTGCCCGCGAACGCCTGCTGGAACAGCTCGACGGCCAGCACGTTGCCGTCCTCCAGCCGGGCGCTCGGCACGATGATGTAGACGAGGTCGAAGATCTTCAGCACGTTGATCATCAGCGTGACGAGCACGACCGCGAGCACCGGCGCCAGCACCGGCACCGTGATGCGCCGGAACACCTGCCACTCGTTCGCGCCGTCCACCCGCGCCGCCTCCATCAGCTCGCGCGGCACCGACGCCAGCCCCGCGGCGATCAGCACCATCGCGAACCCGGCCCACATCCACACGTACGCCGCGATCACCGCCGGCGTCACCAGCGACGGCCCGAGCCAGTCGACCCCGCCGTACGCCTCCGCGAAGTTCGACGCGGGCAGCCGGAGCTGGGCGCCGTCGGCGGCGGCGGGGAGCGTGAACGTGCCGTCGGCGGCCGTGGTGGCCGAGGCGACGACCTCGCCGCCCTTGACCGCCTCGACCTTGATGCCCGGCAGCGCCTTCTCGCCGCTGTCCACGGCGTCCGGCTCGCCGCCGCCGCCGGGCTTGAAGTCCAGCCACACCGTGCCGTTGATCCCGTCGCCGCCGGCCCGCGGCTCGGCCGCCGGCTGCTCGCCCGCGACGTCCTGCGGCTTCACCGCGACCAGCGGCAGCAGCGCCGGCTGCCCGGCGCCGACCGTGGCGCCGGACGTGAACGGGCCCTCGGCCGGCCCCTTCAGATCGCTGGCGGGGCGGGGGCGGGCGCCCGGCCAGGGCGCCGGGTCGCTGAAGGTGTCGTGGATCGTCGTCCACGCGGCGTTCGCGGCGCCGCGCTCCGGGTCGTTCTGGTAGACGAGGCTGAAGATCACGCCCGCCGCCAGCATCGAGATCGCCATCGGCATGAAGACGACCATCTTGAACGCCGTGCCCCACCGCACCTTCTCGGTGAGGACGGCGAAGATCAGCCCCAGCGCCGTGCAGACCGCGGGCGCCACGAGCACCCAGATCAGGTTGTTGCGCAGCGCGGTGCGGATGCGGTCGTCGCGGAACAGGCCGGTGTAGTTGTCCAGGCCGACGAAGTCGTCACCGGAGACGTCGAACAGGCTGCGGTAGACCGAGTACCCGATCGGATACAGCACCAGGGCGCCGAGCAGGACCACGGCCGGCAGCAGGAACCACACCGCCAGCGAGGGGCTCGTCCGCACCACCGACCGGCGCGGCCGGCCCGGTCCGGCCGGCTTCCCCGGCACCGTGCTGACCGGCGGATCGAAGGGGGCGGGTGCGGCGGAGTCCGCCGCACCCCCCGACGAGGTCGACATCAGGGTCTCCTCGCTCCGTCCGTCAGCTCTTGTACGCCGCGGCCGCGGCCTTTTCGAGGTCCTGCTGCGCGCCCTCGACGTCCTTCGGGTCGGCCAGGAAGTCCTGCAGCGCCTTCCACTCGCCCTTGCCCGCGGTGCCGCCGAAGTCGGCGGGCGCCTGGTCGGACATGTCGAAGCGGAAGTCGTCGCCGGCGTCGACGAGCGCCTGGGCGATCTCGCGCTGCACGTCGTTCGGGTACGCGGCCATGTCCATGTTCTTGTTCGGCGAGATGAAGCCGCCCGGCTCCGCCCACGCCTGCGCAGCCTCGGTGGAGGCCAGGTACGTCAGCAGCGCCTGCGCGCCCTTCGAACCGCTGAGCGTCACGGCCGCGTCGCCGCCGGTGACCACCGGCGAGTCCGAGCCGACCGCCGGGAACGGGAAGACCTTCGCGTCCTCGCCGACCTTCGCGTCGGTCTCGTTCACGAACGCGCCGACGAAGTCGGCCTCGAAGACCATGGCGGCCTTCGGGTTCTCCAGGTCGGCGAACGGGGCGGTCGCCGAGTCCGGGAACGCCATCTTCGTCGCCTTCTTCGCGCCGCCCGCGATCAGCGTGTCGTTGCCGAACAGCTCGCCGAGGGTGGTCAGCGCGTCCTTCACCGACTCGTCGGTCCACGGGATCTCGTGCGCCGCGAGCTGGTCGTACTTCTCCGGGCCCGCCTGGGAGAGGTAGATGTTCTCGAACCAGTCGGTGAGCGTCCAGCCGTCCGCGCCGCCCACCGCCACCGGCGGCACGCCGGAGTCGGAGACGAGCTGCGCGGTGTCCAGGAAGCCCTGCCAGTCCGCCGGCTCCTGCGCGCCCGCGTTCTCGAAGGCCGCGGTGTTGTACCAGACCAGCGACTTGTTGGCGGCCTTGCAGTACACCCCGTACTGCTCGCCGTCCACCGCGCCCAGGTCCTGCCAGCCCGGCGAGAAGTTCTTGGCCAGCTCCTTCTTCGCGGCGGCGTTCAGGGGCTTGGCCCACCCCTCCTTGACGAACTCCTGCAGCACGCCCACCTGCGGCGCGAACACGACGTCCGGCGGCTTGCCGCCGGCGACCTGGGTACGGACGAAGGACGCGACGTTGTCGCCGGTCGGCACGTACTCCACGGTGGCGCCGGTCTGCTCCTCGAAGCCGTCGATGACCTTCTCGAAGTTCTCCTGCTCGGGCCCCGTCCACACGGCGCCGACGCGCAGCGACTCGCCGTCCAGCTTCGGCAGCGCGACGCCGGCACCGGACTTGTCCGCCTTCCCGCCGTCACCGCCGTTGTCGTCGCCGTCGTCGCCGCACCCGGCGGCGGTCACGGCGAACGCACCCGCGGCGACGATCGCCACCGCGGTCCGCACGACTCTCACGTGCTGCAGTGTCTGCAGCGAACTGCGCATCCCAGCCTCCCCAGGAACGCGGGGCAGATGGGGTTGTCCCGAGCCGGCGCAGACCTGCCCCGCAAGGTCTGCGCCGTGTACCGGTGCGAATTGCTGTGGAGTATGTCCTACGCCCGGACCGGCGGCCCTGCAAGAGCACTTCTCGCGCAAACCCCGCCAACGGCCGTTTCGTGACCGCTCCGTGACTGGGAAGAGGCGGAATGTGAGGCCGTACGGTGTGGGGTTGAGGCCGGCCGAGGGCGAAAAACGGCTGCTGACGGGGGAGTTGGGGCGGGCGCGACGGGCGCGGGCGCGGAGCCGGTGGTGCGCGGCGGCCGCCGGAGGGAGGCGCGGGGCAGCGGGTTGACGGCGGACGCGGGCGGTGGTGGGGGATGGCAGATTGTTGCCGGGGGGATGGGTGGGGCGGATGGTGTGAGTGGGGCGTAGCGGGTGCGCCGCGGGGGCCGGGGGCGCCGTACCCGCGCGAACCGGCCTCCCCCGGCGCCCTAGAGTGAAATATCCATTTATGGGCAATTCTGCCGGTATGTTATAGGCGCTTCCCGTATTCGGATGATCGGCTTTCCCGGCAGATGGGTTCGTTATGCGATGGTCCAGTGGAACGGTGGCGGTCGTCGGCCTCGGCTACGTCGGCCTGCCCACCGCGCTCGCCCTGCTCGCCGCCGGGGCCCCGGTCGTCGGCGTCGACAGCGACCCGCGCCGGCTGGAGGCCGTCCGGCGCGGCCGGGTGGACCTGCTCCCCGACGAGCGGCGCCGCCTCGGCGGGCCGTCCTTCACGCTCACCGCCGACCCCGCCCGGCTGGCCGGCGCGGACGCCGTCGTCATCTGCGTCCCCACGCCCGTCGACGCCCGCCGGCGGCCCGAGCCCACGGCGCTGCGGGCCGCCTGCGCCGCGGCCGTGGCCCGCGCCCACCGCGGCCAGACCCTCGTCCTGGTGTCCACCAGCTGGGTCGGCACCACCCGCGAGCTGCTGCTACGGCCGCTCGAAGCCCGCGGACTCCGTCCCGGCCAGGACGTCTTCGTCGCCTGCGCCCCCGAGCGCATCGACCCGGGCAACGCCGCCCACCCCCAGCACACCGTCCGGCGTGTCGTCGGCGGCGTCAGCCCGGAGTGCGCCCGCCGGGCCGCCGCGTACGTCGAGCCCGTCGCCGCCGGAATCCACGTCGTCGGCTCGCCCGAGGCCGCCGAGCTGACCAAGCTCCTGGAGAATACCTTCCGGGCCGTCAACATCGCCCTCGCCAACGAGTTCGCCGCCATCGCCGGCCACCTCGGCCTCGACGCCGCGGAGATCGTGGACGCCGCCGCCACCAAGCCCTACGGCTTCCTGCCCTTCCAGCCGGGCCCGGGGGCCGGCGGCCACTGCATTCCCTGCGACCCCCACTACCTGCTGTGGCGGCTGCGCGGCGAGCGGGTGCCGGCGCCGGTGACCGAGACCGCGATGGCCGCGCTCGCCGCCCGGCCGCACACCGTCGCCCGCCGGGCCCTGGACCTGCTCGCCGGGCGCGGCGCC
>NZ_BAAAPF010000192.1:0-14088 GCF_039531005.1 Streptomyces synnematoformans | reverse complement strand
CCTCCGGCCCCCGCCCGTCACGCGGCGGCCCGAGGTCCGGGCTCCGACGGCCGGGCCCTCCCCGGTGGTGCCCGCCGGTCGCCGGTTCGGCGGGCACCGGTCTTTCGGGCACCCGGCTGCCGGGTGCCGGTCTCGCGGGTGCGGTGCAGTCCGGCGCCGGTTCTCCCCGCGCCGGTCCGCGGGGCGGCGCGGCGCGCCGTCCGTCAGAGGCCGGGCGCCGGCAGCGCGCCCGTGCGGATCAGGTCCGCGTACCAGTTTGCGCTGGACTTCGGGGTGCGCGCCTGCGTCGTGTAGTCCACGTGCACCGCGCCGAACCGCTTGGCGTAGCCGTACGCCCACTCGAAGTTGTCCAGCAGCGACCACAGGAAGTAGCCCCGCACGTCCGCGCCCTCCCGCATCGCGCGGTGCACCGCGCCGATGTGCCCGTGCAGGTACGCGATGCGGTCCGGGTCGTGGACCGAGCCGTCGGGCTCCGGCTTGTCGTCGTACGCGGCGCCGTTCTCGGTGATGTACAGCGGCAGGTCCGGCGCGTCCGCCGAGAACCGCAGCAGCAGGTCCGTCAGGCCCGTCGGGTCGACGGTCCAGCCCATCGCGGTGCGCTCGCCCGGCGGCTGGTGGAAGGCGACGTGGTCCGCGGCCGGCCAGGGCGACGCGCCGCCGCCGTGGCCGTCCGCCCGCTCGGGCGGGGCGTCGCCGTCGGTGGCGGAGACGACGGTGGGCGTGTAGTAGTTCAGGCCGATCGAGTCCAGCGGCCGGCGGATGAGCGCCACGTCCCCGTCCCGTACGAACGACCAGTCCGTCAGCCGCGCGGTGTCGTCGAGGAGGTCCGGCGGGTACGCGCCGTCGAGCATCGGGCCGGTGAAGATGCGGGTGGCGAGCGCGTCGATCCGGCGGGCCGCGTCCCGGTCCGCCTCGGAGTCCGTGCGCGGGCGTACGACCGCGGGGTTGAGGCTCACGGAGATCTGGGCGCGGGCCGGCAGCTCGGCCCGGAGCGCGTCCACGGCGAGCCCGTGGGCGAGGTTGAGGTGGTGCGCGGCGCGCAGCGCGGCCGCGGGGTCGGTGCGGCCGGGGGCGTGCACCCCGGCCGCGTACCCGAGGAACGCGCTGCACCACGGCTCGTTCAGCGTGGTCCACAGCTCCACCCGGTCGCCGAGGGCGTCGCCGACGAGGCGGGCGTAGTCGGCGAACCGGTGCGCGGTGTCGCGCTCCGGCCAGCCGCCCGCGGTCTCCAGCTCCTGCGGCAGGTCCCAGTGGTAGAGCGTGAGCACCGGCTTGATGCCGGCCTCCAGCAGCTCGTCGGCGAGCCCGCGGTAGAAGTCGAGGCCGCGCTGCACGGCGGGGCCGCGGCCGGTGGGCTGGACGCGCGGCCAGGAGACCGAGAAGCGGTACGCCTTCACGCCGAGCCCGGCCATCAGCCGCACGTCCTCGGTGCGCCGGTGGTAGTGGTCGACGGCGACGTCTCCGGTGTCGCCGCCGGCGGTCTTCCCGGGCGTGTGGGAGAAGGTGTCCCAGATGGAGGGGGTCCGGCCGTCCTCCTGGGCGGCTCCCTCGATCTGGTATGCGGCGGTGGCCGTGCCCCACAGGAAGCCCTCGGGGAAGGTGGCGGTGGTATCGGACATCTGGGAGCGCTCCCAATCTCGGCAGGTGGCGAACGTCGTGGACAACGGGGGTCGGTCAGGTCGGCCGGGCTTCGGGCGGTGCCCGGCCCGGACGGCCGTGGGGTGAACGGTCCACGGCCGCTCAGCCCTTGACCGCGCCGTGCATGATGCCGCCGACGATCTGCCGGCCGAACAGCAGCAGGAGCAGCAGCAGCGGCAGGGTGCCCAGCAGCGCGCCGGCCATGATGACCGACTGGTCGGGGATGTACCCGCGGCCGAGGCTGGTGAGCGCCACCTGCACGGTCGGGTTCTCCTGGGTGAGCGCGATGATCGGCCAGAAGAACTCGTTCCAGGCCATCACGAACGTCAGCATCCCCAGCACGGCCATCGCGGGCCGGGCGGCGGGGAAGACCACGTGCCAGATGACCCGCACGCTGCTCGCGCCGTCCACCCGGGCGGCCTCGATCAGCTCGGTGGGCAGCGCCTGGATCAGGTACTGCCGCATGAAGAACACGCCGAAGGCGCTGACGATGAACGGCAGGATCACCGACTGCAGCTGGTCGATCCACTCCAGCTTCGCGATCGCCATGTACAGCGGCACCACGCTCAGCTGCGGCGGCACCATCATCGTGCCGATCACCAGCAGCATCAGCATGTTCTTGAAGCGGAACCGCAGCTTGGCGAAGGCGAAGCCGGCCAGCGTGCCGAAGAGCACCGTGCCCGCGGCGATCGACCCGGCCACGATCGTGGTGTTGAACAGCGCCAGGCCCATGTTCGCATCGGACCAGGCGGTCTCCAAGTTCGAGAAGAGGTTGCCGCCGAACCACATCGGCGGCGGGGTCTCCGCCAGCCGCTCGTTGGTGCGGGACGCGGCGACGGCGGTCCAGATCAGCGGGAAGAGCGAGATCGCGGTGAAGAGCAGCAGGACGGCGTACGTCAGCTTGCCCGCATGCTGCTGGCCGCCGGCCTCCCCGGCCTTCGGACCGCGCCGCCGGCGCTTGCCGGGGTCCTTCCGGTCCATTTCCCAGGCGGCTTTCGTCAACAGTGCCATGAGCTTCCCTTCAGCTCTTCCGCAGGCGGCGGGAGATCAGGCCGAAGACGATGCCGATCACCACCAGGATCAGGAACATCACCCAGGCGATGGCGGCGGCGCGGCCGAGATGCAGGTTGCGCCAGCCCTGTTCGTACAGGTAGAGCCCGAGGGTCTGGAACTGGTGGTCCGCGCCGCCGGACGCGCCCGCGCCCTCCTCGAACAGCAGCGGCTCGCCGAAGAGCTGGACCGAGCCGATCGTCGAGACCACGACGGTGAACAGGATCGTGGGCCGCAGCGAGGGGATGGTGACGTAGCGGAACTGCTTCCAGCGGGAGGCGCCGTCGAGCGACGCGGACTCGTAGAGGTCCTGCGGGACCGCCTGCATGGCGGCCAGGTAGATCAGGGTGTTGTAGCCGGTCCAGCGCCAGATCACGATCGTGGAGATGGCGAGCTTCGAGGTCCAGCTGCCGCTCTTCCAGTCGATCTCGTCCACGCCGAACAGGCCGAAGAACCAGTTGATCATCCCGTAGTCGCGGCCGTAGAGCATCGCGAACACCAGCGTCGCCGCCGCCACGCTGGTGGCGTACGGCGCGAGCATCGCCACCCGGAAGAGGGAGGCGGCGCGCATCTTGTAGTTGAGGAGGTGCGCGAGGCCCATCGCCATGAGCAGCTGCGGGACCGTGGAGAGCACCGCGAGGGTGAAGGTGACCCACAGCGAGTTCCAGAAGAAGTCGTCCTCAAGCAGCCGCGTGTAGTTGTGCAGGCCCGCCCACTCCATGTCGGTGGGCGCGGTCAGCTCCACCCGGTGCAGCGAGGCCCAGGCGGTGTAGAGCAGCGGGAAGAGTCCGAAGGCGCCGAAGAACAGGAAGAACGGCGAGATGAAGGCGTACGGGCTGAACTTGGCGTCCCACCGGTAGCGGCGGCTGCGCCACTTCTGCCGCCGGTCGTCGGGAGCGGCCCGTTTCGGGGCCGCGCCCCCCTCGGCTGAGGGGGGCGCGTCCACGGGCGTACCGGTCTGCGTCATAGCAGGTTGTCTCACTGATCCAGAGCGTTGTCCGCGGCGTCGACGGCTTCGTCCCAGGCGCCGTCGGGGTCCTCCTTGCCCTGCTCGATCAGCTGGAGACCGTTGCCGATGTTCTGGTCGATGATCTGGTCCTTCGGGCCGATCGTCTGCACCGGGATCTCCTGGGCGGAGGCGGAGAACAGCTCCCCGATCGGGGCGTCGCCGAAGTACGGGTTGGTCGCGGTCTTGACCGCGTCCATGTCGTACGCCGGCGGGGCGCTCGGGAAGTTGCCGCGCTCGGCGAAGAGCTTGGCCTGCTGCTCGGGAGCGGTCAGCCAGGCGACCAGCTTGGCGGCCTCGTCCTTGTTGTCACCGGACTCGGGCACGCCGAGGAAGGAGCCGCCCCAGTTGCCGGGCATGGGCGACCGGGCCACGTCCCACTTGCCCTCGGACTTGCTGCCGCCCTTCTCCTGGATGTAGCCGAGCATCCACGCGGGGCAGGAGATGGTGGCGAAGTCGCCGTTGCTCATCGCCTGGTCCCACTGCTTGGTGAACTGCTGGAGATTGCCGGTGAGCTTCTCCTCGGCGGCGGCGGCGGCGATGTCCCAGGCGGCCGCGACGTCCGGGCTCTCCTTGTAGATGACGTCGCCGTCTTCGTTGTAGTACTTGCCCTCGCTGGAGGCGATGGCGCCGTCGTACACGGCGTCGGCGGAGTCCACCCAGGCGACGCCCTCAGGGCCGTTCTCCTTGAAGTCCCGGCCGGCGTCGAGGAACTTCTCCCAGTCGCCCTCCCAGAGCTTCGCGACCTCCTCGCGGTCGGTGGGCAGACCGGCCTCCTCGAAGTGGTCCTTGCGGTAGCAGATGGCCATGGGGCCGACGTCGGTGCCGAGGCCGATGGTCTTGCCGTCGTCGGCGGTGGCCTGCTGCCACTTCCAGTCCAGGAAGGCGTCCTCGGAGACGCCCTCGACCTTGCCGAGGTCCATGAACCGGTCGGCCTGGGTGTCGACCACCTCGGCGATGTTGGCGACCTCGACGGCCTGGACGTCGGCCAGACCGCTGTTGCTGGTCAGGTGGTTGAGGAGGGCAGGGTAGTAGTTCTCGTTCCGCTCGATGACATCTTCTTTGATCTTGATGTCCGGGTTGAGCTTCTCGTACTCCTTGTAGAGCCCGGCCTCCTTGAAGCCGAAGGTGCCGAAGAGCCCCATCGTGATGGTGGTCTTGCCGCCGCCCCCGTCGCCGGAGTCGGTGTCCGAACCGCCGTCGTCGTCATCGCTCGCGCACGCGCTGAGCAACCCGGTGCCCAGAACGGCTGCGGCCAAAAGGCCCACGGCCCGTCGGGTGGTGCGGTAACTGCGCACTGCATCCTCCTTGCGCCCTGACGCGTGCCGCACCTGCCGGAGGTGTACGAGGGGGATTCGGACCGGCGGCTCGGGCGGGCTTTGTCGTGCGGGTTCTCAATGGGTCGAGTAGAGTGGGAGCGCTCCCAGAAGTGATTGGTTGAAGGGTGGCCCGTCGGCGAGGGGGTGTCAAGGGACCGAACATCTCGACCGCGCGCCGTTACGGGGCTGTTAGCTTCGGCGCAGCCCGTGGACCGGAGGCGGGGGCGAGAATCGGACAGTCAGCAGACAGCCATAACGCGGGAGGGTGGAATGGCGGTCAGGGATCGGCGGACGCCGGTGGCGCGCGGCGGGCGCGGTGGGAGGCCGACGCTTGAGCAGGTCGCCGCGCGGGCCGGGGTGGGCAGGGGGACGGTGTCCCGGGTGATCAACGGATCGGACCAGGTCAGCGAGCAGGCGCGGACGGCCGTCGAGCGAGCGGTCGCGGAGCTGGGGTACGTGCCCAACCGTGCGGCGCGGGCGCTGGCGGCCGGCAGCGCGGACGCGGTCGCGCTGGTGATCCCGGAGCCCGAGACCCGGCTGTTCTCCGAGCCGTACTTCTCGGACATCGTCCGGGGGGTGAGCGCCGAGCTGGCGGAGACCGACAAGCAGCTGCTGCTGACGCTCATCCGCTCGCCCCGGGAACGGGAGCGGCTGGCGGCGTATCTGAGCGCCGACCGGGTCGACGGGGTGCTGCTGGTCTCCGTGCACGAGGGCGACCCGCTGCCGGAGATGCTGGCCGCCATGGGGCTGCCCGCGGTGCTCAACGGCCGGCGGGCGGCGAGCGAGGCCGTGCCGTACGTCGACTCGGACAACACCGGCGGCGCGCAGGCGGCCGTCGAGCACCTGATAGGCCGCGAGCGCGGCGCGATCGCGACCATTACCGGCCCTTCTGACATGTACGTCGCCAGCTGCCGGCTGGCCGGATATCGTCAGGCGTTGAAGGCGGCCGGCCGCGAGGAGGACCCCGGGCTGGTAGCGGTCGGCGACTTCACCGAGGAGGGTGGCCAGCGGGCGATGGAGGAGCTGCTGGAGCGCCGGCCCGCGCTGGACGCGGTCTTCGCCGCCTCCGACGTGATGGCGGCGGGCGCGCTGCAGGTGCTGCGCGCCGCGGGCCGCGCGGTGCCGGACGAGGTGGCGGTCGTCGGCTTTGAGGACTCGCCGGTGGCCCGGCACACCGACCCGGCGCTCACCAGTGTCCGGCAGCCCACCGAGGAGATGGGCCGGGCCATGGTGCGGGTGCTGCTGGAGGGGATCGACGCCAGCGACGGCGCGGAGGGGCGGCACGTGGTGCTGCCGACGGAGCTGGTGGTGCGCGCCTCGGGGTGAGCCCGGGGCGTCGGCGGGCCGGGGGGCCGCCGAGGCCGAAACGGATGCGGGCGGGCCGGGGTCTCCCGGGCCCGCCCGCGTACGCGTGCGCGCGGCCGCCCGGGCCGTCCCGGCAACCGCCCTGTTACCGGGCCGACTTCTGTCCGAAGCCTTGACAGGTGCATAACCCTTAGGGAGATTGGGAGCGCTCCCACACTTCAAGTCTTGCACCTCTCCCTTCCGCGAGGCGAGGACGGGGGTGTCTCAGCCCCCCGTCCGGTCTGCTCAGCCGGGCCGGGCGCACAAAGGCCCCGTGCGTCCGGCCCGGCTGTCCCCCCACGCCGTCCGCTCGCGAGTCCGCACGCCCGAACACCTTCCAGGAGGATTCGTGCACGCACCCCGCACTCCCGACGAGCCCGCACGGTTGTCACGAAGATCGTTCACCGCCGCCACCGGCGGGGCGCTCGTCGCCCTCGGCGCCGGCCAGGCCCTGGCCGGCGCCACCGCCCACGCCGCCGAGGCACCCTCGAACAGTGGTGCGAAGGCCGTCGCCGCCACCCCGTACACGGACGCCTTCCTTGCCCAGTACGACAAGATCAAGGACCCCGCCAACGGGTACTTCAGCCCCGACGGCATCCCGTACCACAGCATCGAGACGCTGATGGTCGAGGCGCCCGACCACGGCCACCAGACCACCTCGGAGGCGTTCAGCTTCTGGATCTGGCTGGAGGCCGCCTACGGCCGGGTCACCGGCGACTGGGGCCCGTTCAACGGCGCCTGGGAGACCGCCGAGCGCTCCATCATCCCGTCCCACGCCGACCAGGCCAGCAGCGGCTCCTACCAGCCGGGCTCGCCCGCCACCTACGCGCCCGAGCACCCCGAGGTCTCCGCCTACCCGTCCCAGCTCGACCCCGACGTGCCCGTCGGGCAGGACCCCATCGCCACCGAACTGGCCGCGACGTACGGGACGATGGACGTCTACGGCATGCACTGGCTGATGGACCTCGACAACACCTACGGCTACGGCAACACCCCCGGCACCGGCGGCCAGAACGGCCCCGGCCCCGGTGCGTCGTACATCAACACCTACCAGCGCGGCTCCCAGGAGTCGGTCTGGGAGACCATCCCGCAGCCCACCACTGACCTCTTCGAGTTCGGCGGCCCCAACGGCTACCTCGACCTCTTCGTCGGCGACGCCTCCTACGCCCGGCAGTGGAAGTACACCAACGCCCCCGACGCCGACGCGCGCGCCGTGCAGGCCGCGTACTGGGCGCTGACCTGGGCGCGGGCGCAGGGCAACGAGAGCCAGGTGACGGAGTCCGTCGCGCGGGCCGCGAAGATGGGCGACTACCTGCGCTACGCCATGTTCGACAAGTACTTCAAGCAGATCGGCGACTGCGACAGCCCCACCGGCTGCCCCGCTGGCTCCGGGCGCAGCTCCCAGCACTACCTGCTGTCCTGGTACTACGCCTGGGGCGGCTCCACCGGCGACGGCGGCGGCTGGGCCTGGCGCATCGGCGACGGCGCCTCCCACCAGGGCTACCAGAACCCCTTCGCCGCCTGGGCGTTGTCCACCGTCCCCGAGCTGATCCCCGAGTCCCCCTCCGCGCAGGGCGACTGGGCCAGGTCCCTCACCCGGCAGCTGGAGTTCCTGCGCTGGCTGCAGTCCACCGAGGGCGCGCTTGCCGGCGGCTGCACCAACAGCTGGGGTGGCGCGTACGGCGTCCCGCCGGCCGGCACGCCCACCTTCTACGGCATGCCGTACGACTGGCAGCCCGTCTACCACGACCCGCCCAGCAACAACTGGTTCGGCTTCCAGGTCTGGGGCATGGAGCGCGTCGCGCAGTACTACCACGCCACCGGCAACGCCGACGCCGAGGCGATCCTCACCAAGTGGGTCGCCTGGGCCTCCGCCGAGACCACCGTCGGCGCCGACGGCAGCTACCGCTTCCCCGCCACCCTGCGGTGGACCGGCGCCCCCGACACCTGGAACGCCGCGAACCCCGGGGACAACGCCGGCCTGCACGTGGACGTCGAGGACTACGGCGACGACGTCGGCGTCGGCGCCGCGCTGGCCATGACGCTCGTGTACTACGCCGCCGGGGCCGAGGACGCCGACGCCGCCGCGCTGGCCAAGGCGCTGCTCGACGCCATGGCCGCGCACGCCGACGACAAGGGCGTCGCCGTCCCCGAGACGCGCCGCGACTACGACCGGTTCGACGACGAGGTGTACGTGCCCGCCGGCTGGTCCGGCACCTCCCCGTACGGCGACCCCATCGAGCCCGGCGTCACCTTCGTCGGCCTGCGCCCCTGGTACCGGGACGACCCGGACTGGGAGAAGGTGCAGACGTACCTCGACGGCGGCGCCGCGCCGGTGTTCACGTACCACCGCTTCTGGGCCCAGGCCGCCCTCGCGCTCGCCCTCGCCGCCTACGGCGAACTGCTCGGCGGCGAGACCCCCGGCGGCCCCGGCGACGACACCGAGCCGCCGACCGTGCCGGGCGGGCTGCGGGTCACCGGCACCACTCGGAGCAGCGTCGCGCTCGCGTGGAACGCCTCGACGGACGACACGCGGGTGACGGCGTACGACGTGTACCGCGACGGCACGCCCGTCGGCAGCACGTCCACGACGTCCTTCACCGACTCCGGGCTCGCCGCCGAGACCACCTACTCGTACGCGGTCGCCGCCCGGGACGCGGCGGGCAACGCCTCGCAGCCGTCGGCCGCGGTCGAGGCGACGACCGAGGCCGGCACCGGCACCGGCGCGGTGCGGGTCGAATACCGCAACAACGACCAGAACGCCACCGACAACCAGATCAAGCCGGGCCTGCGGATCGTCAACACCGGCGGGGGCGCGCTGAGCCTGTCGACGCTGACCGTGCGCTACTGGTTCAGCGGCGAGTCCGGCTCGGCCAACTACGGCACCCACTGCGACTACGCCCAGCTCGGCTCCGCCAACATCACCCACCGCGTGGTCGCGGCCGGCGGCGGCACGCCGGGCGCCACGCACTACCTGGAGGTCGGCTTCACCGCCGGCGCCGGCAGCCTCGCCGCCGGCGCCTCCACCGGCGACATCCAGATGCGGCTGAACAAGACCGACTGGTCCGCCTTCGACGAGTCGGACGACTACAGCCGCACCGCCTCCGGCACGTACACCGACGCGCCCCGAGTCGTCGCGTACGTCGCCGGGCAGCCGGTGTGGGGCACGGAGCCCTGACACCGGCGCGCGGCCGGTGCGTACGCCGTCGAAAGTCCCGTGGTACGCACCGGCCGTGGCAGGACCGCGGGTTGAGCCCGCCGCGAGGGGCGCGGCCGTGACGACGAGGGGTGCGGCCGCGCCCCGCCTCCCCCACACCCCCATCCGAAAGGACGCCTTCCGTGAGACGGCACATACCCCGTGCCCTCGCCGCCGCGCTGGTCGCCGGAGCGCTCGCCGCGCCCGGCGGCGCCGCCGCGGCCGACGAGGGCCCCGAGCTGATCGTCAACGGCGACTTCAGCGCGGCCGGCACCGACCCCTGGTGGTGGACGGAGGACAACCCCGCCACCGTGGTCGACGGGCAGCTCTGCGCCGACGTGCCCGCCGGCACCGCCAACCCGTGGGACGCCATCGTGGGCCAGAACGACCTGCCCATCGAAGCCGGTGAGACCTACGCCCTGCGCTACACCGCCACCGCCAGCACACCCGTGACCATCCGCACCAACGTGCAGCAGGCCGTGGAGCCGTGGGCCCAGTTCTTCGCCTCCGCGGACCAGATCACCGACGCCCCGCAGAGCTTCGAGCACATCTTCACCGCCACCGCCGGGGACGAGGCCGCCCAGCTCGCCTTCCAGATCGGCGGCAGCGACACGGCGTACACCTTCTGCGTCGACGACGTCTCGCTGCGCGGCGGCGCCGAACGGCCCCCGTACGACCCGGACACCGGCTCGCCGGTGCGCGTCAACCAGGTCGGCTACCTCACCGAGGGGCCGAAGAACGGCACCTTCGTCACCGCCGCCACCGATCCGCTGACCTGGACCCTGAACGCCGCCGACGGCACCGAGAAGGCGAGCGGCACCACCGTGCCCGCGGGCACCGACCCGACCTCGCTGGAGAACGTGCACACCTTCGCCTTCGGCGACTTCACCGAGGCCGGCGAGGGCTACACCGTCACGATCGACGGCGAGACCAGCGAGCCGTTCACCATCGGCGACGACATCTACGGCACGCTGCGCACCGACGCGCTCGCGTACTTCTACCACAACCGCAGCGGCATCGAGATCGACGCCGACCTGGTCGGCGAGGAGTACGCGCGGCCCGCCGGGCACGTGAACGTCGCGCCCAACCAGGGCGACGACGACGTCCCGTGCCAGCCCGGGGTCTGCGACTACACCCTCGACGCCGCGGGCGGCTGGTACGACGCGGGCGACCACGGCAAGTACGTCGTCAACGGCGGCATCGCCGCCGCCCAGGTGATGAGCGTGTACGAGCGCACGCTGACCACCGACGGCGCCGACGGCGAGCCGATCGGCGACGGCAAGCTGGCCGTGCCCGAGCAGGGCAACGGCGTGCCCGACGTGCTCGACGAGGCGCGCTGGCAGCTGGAGTTCCTGATGTCCATGCAGGTGCCCGCGGGCGAGGAGCTGGCCGGCATGGCGCACCACAAGCTGCACGACGAGCAGTGGACCGGGCTGCCCCTGCTGCCGCACGAGGACCCGGAGCCGCGCGAGCTGCACCCGGCGTCCACCGCCGCGACGCTCAACCTCGCCGCCACCGGCGCGCAGTGCGCGCGGCTGTACAAGGACTATGACGAGACGGCCGCGTTCGCCGACCGCTGCCTGTCGGCCGCCCGGACCGCGTACACCGCGGCCGAGGCGCACCCCGACATGCTGGCCGACCCGAACGACGGGACCGGCGGCGGCGCGTACAGCGACGGCGACGTGAGCGACGAGTTCTACTGGGCCGCCGCCGAGCTGTACCTGGCCACCGGCGAGGACGCCTACCTGCAGGACGTGCTCGGCTCGCCGCTGCACGGCGACGCCGAGGCGGTCTTCCCCAGCGGCGGCATGTCGTGGGCCGCCACCGCGGGGCTCGGCGCGCTGGACCTGGCCACCGTCGACAGCGGGTTGACGGACGCCCAGTTGGGCGTCGTACGCGGCATGGTCACCGACGCCGCCGACGGCTACGCGGCCGACGCCGCGAACGCCGCCTACGGCGTCCCGTACGCCCCCGACGGCGGGCGGTACGTCTGGGGCTCCAACAGCCAGGTCCTCAACAACATGGTCGTCCTGGCCACCGCGCACGGGCTCACCGGCGAGGCCGGCTACCGCGACGCCGTGCTCACCGGCCTGGACTACCTGCTGGGCCGCAACCCGCTGAACCAGTCGTACGTCACCGGCTACGGCGAGCGGGACTCGAAGAACCAGCACCACCGGTTCTGGGCCAACCAGCTCGACCCGAGCCTGCCCAACCCGGCCCCCGGCTCGATCGCCGGCGGCCCGGACTCGCAGCTGGAGGACCCGGTGGCCCAGCGGGAGCTGGAGGGCTGCCCGCCGGCGATGTGCTACATCGACCACATCGAGTCGTACTCCACCAACGAGATCACGATCAACTGGAACGCCCCGCTCGCCTGGATCGCCGGCTACGCCGACGACCTCGGCCCCGGCGGCGGCGGGCCCGGCCCGGGCCCGGAGGAGGAGTGCACCGCGGCGTACTCGGTGCCCAACGAGTGGCCCGGCGGCTTCACCGGCACGGTCAGGGTCTCCTGTGACGGCGCCGCCCTCGACGGCTGGACCGTGGAATGGGACTTCCCCGACGGACAGCGCCTCCAGAACGCCTGGAACGCCGTCTGTACCCAGTCCGGGTCCACCGTGAGGTGCCGTAACACGCCGTACAACGGCGCGGTACCGGACGGCGGTTCGGTTTCCTTCGGCTTCAACGCGAGCTGGAGCGGCAGCAACGGCACGCCCCGGGAGGTGAAGCTGGGCGGCTGACGACGGCACCCGCGAACCCGCCGCACGCACGGCGGCGCCCGTGCGGGCGGCGGGTTAAGCGCCTCCGATGCGTTCCTCAAGAGAGCCTTAAGGCTGGCGCCCGGCGTCCCTATTGGGCGCATTGCCGGAGTCGGGGTCACTAGCGTGCGTAGCGTTCCTCGGGACGGCGGGGAGGCTTCCGGGCCTCCGGCCGTGCCGAGCGGCGGGCTCCCCCCACCGCCTCCCCCCTCAGCGTGCTCCGCGGCCGCCGCGGACCGGCAGCCGCCGGGGGGAGGCGGGCCCGTGCCGGGTCTCCTCTCCTGCTCCCGGGCGCCCTGCTCCCGAGCCGTGCTCCCGGGCCTAGTCCCAGGGCACCTGGGTCGACCGGTAGAAGTCGATCCCCATCGCCTCCCACCGGGGCCCCTGCGCCGCCAGCCGGTCCCGGTAGCCGTCCCAGCCGAGCTTCGCGGCCGGGGACCAGCCCAGTTCTGCGGCGCCCGCGGCGCGCGGGAAGGCCATGAACTCGATGTGGTCGCTGGTGGAGATGGTCTCCGACCACAGCGGCGCCTCGACGCCGAGGATCGCGCTCTCCGGCACGCCGCCCCGCATGTACGCACCCGGGTCCCAGTCGTAGGACTGCCGCACCTCGACGTACCCGGCCCAGCTCAGCCCCAGCGGCGTCCCCTCGTGGTACTTCATGTCCAGGTACGTCCTGTTGGCGGGGGAGAGGACCAGCGGCGTGCCGGCCTTCGCGGCGTCGATGACCTCCTGCTCGCCGCCGGTCGTGCCCCAGTACTGGGCGACGGCGCCCTCGACCGGGTGCGCGCCGGCCAGCTGGTGCCAGCCGACCACGGTCTTGCCGTACGCGCCGACGATCGCCTGCGCCCGCTCCATGAAGGCGACGTACTCGTCGTGCGGGGTGGAGTGGGCCTCGTCGCCGCCGATGTGGATGTACGGGCCGGGCGTCAGCTCGGCCAGCTCGCGTACGACGTCGTCCACGAAGTCGTACGTGACCTCCTTGGGCACGCACAGCGAGCTGAAGCCGACGCTCGTGCCGGTGTAGAGGGGCGGGGCGACGCCGTCGCAGTTCAGCTCGGCGTACGAGGCGAGGGCGGCGTTGGTGTGGCCGGGCATGTCGACCTCGGGCACGACGGTCATGTGCCGGCTCGCGGCGTACGCGACGATCTCGCGGTAGTCGTCCTTGGTGTAGTACCCGCCGGGGCCGCCGCCGACCTGCGTGCTGCCGCCGTACTCGGCGAGGTTCGGCCAGGAGTCGATCGCCAGCCGCCAGCCCTGGTCGTCGGTGAGGTGCAGGTGCAGGGTGTTGTACTTGTACAGCGCGAGCTGGTCGACGTAGCGCTTGACCTGCTCGACGGTGAAGAAGTGCCGGGCCACGTCGAGCATCGCGCTGCGGTACGCGAAGCGGGGCTCGTCGGTGATCCGCCCGCCGGCCACCGGCCACGGCCCGTCCTGCGGGGTGTCCGCCTCCACCTGCGGGGGCAGCAGCTGGCGCAGGGTCTGCACGCCGTGGAAGAGCCCGGCGGGGCGCGCGGCGGAGATCACCACGCCGTCGCCGCCGGAGGTCAGCTCGTAGCCCTCGGGGCCGACGGCCTTCTTCAGCCCGGGGCGGAGGCGCAGCTCCACGTCCCCGGACCTGCTGTCCACGGGCAGCTCGAAGCCGGTCGCGGGGCGCAGCACGGCGGCCAGGTACGCGGCGGTGGTGCGGGCGGCGACGCCCGCGGCGGCGCCGACGGGCGGCACGCGGATGCCGGTCTCCGCGGTGATCTCGTACGGGCTGCCGCCGGGGGCGACGGCGGCGGT
>NZ_BAAAPF010000191.1:0-14095 GCF_039531005.1 Streptomyces synnematoformans | reverse complement strand
CGTCGCTGTGGCGGACGCTGGTCGCGTGGTGGCGCGGATACTGACGCACTGCCGCGGAGCGGCGTCTAGACCAGGTGCGGCTCTATGTACCCGGGCGCGCTGCCGACCCTTGTGGCGGCCACCTCCCGGTAGCGCGGCGACCAGCGGTGCCACTCCAGGCTGCCCGCGATCCAGTCGCCCAGGTCGGCGAGCGACTCCTCCACCGGCGCCCACCGGCCGGGGTCGAGGCCGAACAGCGGCCGCATGGCGCGTACGTCCCGGACGGCGGACGCGAAGTCCGCGGTACGGTCCCCGACCCGGGCGGCCGCCTCGTCGAGCGCGTCCTGCCAGGTGCCGCCGCCCAGGCGCCACAGCACCGCCGCGAGGTGGTCATGATCGCCGCGGGCGATCTCCTTGTGTACCGAGTAGATGTCGTTGGTCCAGGAGATGACGTCGTTCGCGGCGTCCCGTACGGCCCGGTAGGCGTCGCTGGCGGCGACGGCCGGGGGGATCTCGGTGAAGTTCGCGGGCTCGATCAGGTCGAAGCTCATCTCGCAGCCGGAGTTGAGCCGGCGGCGGCGCCGGAAGTCGGCGAGCGACTGGCGGCCGATCCGGGCCGGTTCGGTGTGCGGGAGGATCGTGAACGCCAGGAAGTCGCGGTAGTGCGCGGCGAACCGCTCGCGCCAGGCGCGGGACATGGGTTTGGCCGTACGCTCCCATAGGTCGGCGAGCGCGGCGGCGAGGGGGCCGGACGGGGCCGGCGCGTCCAGGTCGGGGTCGAGCTGGGCGCAGAGCCTGGCGGCCGTGTGCAGCCGCTGGGCGGCGGTGCGGGCGACGTGGCCCTCGTCCAGCTGGTCGTCGACGATCCAGTTGTAGAGCTGCCACTCGGCGACCAGCTCCAGCTGGCGGGCGCGGGGGTAGACGGCGGCGGTGAACCGGCCGAAGCCGGCGCGGTGGAAGTGGTCGGTGGCCATCCCGTCGCGTATCAGGTCGGCGTGGCGGGCCCAGGCGATGATGTGGTCGTCCAGCCCGGCCGCCTCGGGGTGCAGCCGGGCCCGGATCGGGCACGAGATCGGCGGAAAAGTGACCTCCACCGGAGTCGATACGTCGAACTCGGCGCCACTCCTGTTCTTCTTGGGTGTCATGTTCTGTCTCCTAGGAAGCAGGAATCGACCGTGACGGGCCGTACCTGCCCGTGCGCATACGCGCGGCAACCTGATCGCACCTTCTTTGGCTATACCTACGACGGCGTGCGCCGAGCGATATCGGTCAGGGCGTCCGCGCCCCCTCGCCGTCCGCGCCCGAGCCGGTCGCAGAGGTGCCCAACCGTGCCCGCACGCACCTATGTTGGTGCGGCTCCCCGCGCGTCGCTCAGGACTCAGACACCGTTCACTGGGAGGCCCCTTGTCCCGTTTCACCAGCACCCCGGGTTTCAGCCGCCGCCGGTTCCTCGCGCTCGCGTCCGGGGTGTCCCTGGCCGCCGCACCGCCCCTCGCCGCACTGTCCGCCGCACCCGCCTGGGCGGAGCCCCGCTTCGGCGGCGACCCGTTCGCGCTCGGCGTCGCCTCCGGCGACCCGGCGCCCGACGGGGTCGTGCTCTGGACCCGGCTCGCGCCCGAGCCGCTGGCGGCGGACGGCCGGGGCGGGATGCCCGGGTACCGGGTGCCGGTGCTCTGGCAGATCGCCGAGGACCCGCGCTTCCGGCGGATCCGGCGCGCCGGGGTCGAGCCGGCCGTCCCCGAGCTGGGGCACTCGGTGCACGCCGAGGTCCGGGGGCTGGAGCCGGACCGGGAGTACTGGTACCGCTTCCGCGCCGGCCGGCACGTCAGCCCCGCCGGGCGCACCAGGACGGCGCCCGCCGCGGGCGCCTCCGTGGCCTCGATGGCCTTCGCCTTCACCAGCTGCCAGAACTATCCCGACGGGTACTTCACCGCCCTCCGGCACCTCGCCGGGGAGGACGTCGACGTCGTCGTCCACCTCGGCGACTACGTCTACGAGGGCGACGCGCAGGGCACCCTGGGCCGCGGCCACCTGCCGGCCCACGAGCTGTCCTCGCTCGCCGACTACCGCGTGCGCTACGGCCAGTACAAGTCGGACCCCGACCTGCAGGCCGCGCACGCCGCCCACCCGTGGATCGCCGTCCTCGACGACCACGAGGTCGACAACAACTGGGCCGACGGCCTCGACGGCGACGACGTCGGCGGCGCCCGGTTCGAAGCCCGGCGCGCGGCCGCCTTCCAGGCGTACTACGAGAACCTGCCGCTGCGCCGCTCCTCCCTGCCCACCGGTCCGCACATCCAGCTCTACCGCCGGCTGCCCTACGGCACCCTCGCCCAGTTCCACGTCGTCGACACCCGCCAGTTCCGTGACAACCAGGCGTGCGGCGACGGGCGGCAGTTCGGCTGCGACGAGCGGCTCGACCCGGAGCGCACCATACTGGGCGCCGAGCAGGAGGCCTGGCTGCTCGACGGGCTCACCCGGTCGCACACCACCTGGGACGTGATGGCCAACCAGATCATGACCATGCAGGGCGACTCCGCCGAGGGGATCGAGCAGGCGTTCGGCATGGACACCTGGGACGGCTACGCCGCCGCCCGGCAGCGCCTCTTCGACGGCGTCGAAGAGCGCGGCATCGGCAACTTCGTCGTCGTCACCGGCGACGCCCACCGCAGCGTCGCCGCCGACCTCAAGCACGACTTCGACGACCCGGCCTCGGCCACCGTCGGCGTGGAGTTCCTCGGCACCTCCGTCAGCTCCGGCGGCAACGGCGCGGACCAGGACGAGTGGGGCCGGGTCTGGCTGCAGGAGAACCCGCACATGAAGTTCCACAACGTCCAGCGCGGCTACGGCGTCTGCGAGGTCACCCGCGACCACTGGCGCACCGACTACCGCGTGGTCCCCTACGTCTCCGCCCCCGGCGCCCCCGTCCGCACCCGCGCCCGCGTCCACGTCACGGCGGGCACGCCGGGCATCCAGGAGGTGGAGCAGCCCGGCGTCCCGCAGCCCTGAGCCGGAACCGGGGTGCGGGCGGGCCGGCGAAATCCCGGTGCGCCCGCACGCCGCGGCGGTGCAGGGTGGGGGATGAGCTGGACCACGACGCACGACCTCGACGCCTTCACCGCCGCCGCCGGGCCCTTCCTGCGCGCCGACCCCGCCCCGCACACCGTCCTGCTGACGGCGGCGGCCTCGCTCGCCGCCGCCGGGCTCGACCGGTACGGCGACGGGCGGCCGGAGTTCGGCTGGTGGCGGGCACTGGACGGCCGGGTGGCGGGGGCGTACCTGGCCACGCCGCCGTTCCCGCCGCTGCTCTCCCGGATGCCGGCGGCCGCCGCCGCAGGGCTGGCCGGGCTGCGCGC
The DNA here is from genome assembly GCF_039531005.1 of Streptomyces synnematoformans. Classification (NCBI taxonomy): domain Bacteria; kingdom Bacillati; phylum Actinomycetota; class Actinomycetes; order Kitasatosporales; family Streptomycetaceae; genus Streptomyces; species Streptomyces synnematoformans. Next base: position 10,760 of record NZ_BAAAPF010000191.1, on the reverse strand, counting down.
CGCCGCCGGGCTGCCGACCTCCGGCGTGAACGCCGGGCGGGCGGCGGCCGAGGCGTTCGCCGCCGCCTGGACGGGGCGCACCGGTCAAGCCGCCACCGTCGAGGAGCGGAACCGGCTGTACCGGCTGGGGGAGCTGGCCCCGCCCGACCCGGCGCCGTCCGGGTACGCCAGGGCCGCGACCGGGGACGACCGGGACCTGCTGGTGGACTGGACCCGGCGGTTCCACGCGGAGTCCGCCGGCGGCGCCGGCGACCCGGCCCGCGCGGTGGCCGACCGGCTCGCGTACGGCGGGGCGACGCTCTGGGAGGACGGCGGCCGGCCCGTGTCGTACGCCGGCGTCACCCGCACCATCGCCGGCATGGTCCGCGTCGCGCCCGTCTACACCCCGCCGCCGCTGCGCCGCCGCGGCTACGCCACCGCCTCCACCGCCGCCGTGAGCCGCGCGGCCCGGGCCGCCGGCGCCCGCGACGTGCTCCTCTTCACCGACCTCGCCAACCCCACCAGCAACGCCCTGTACCGGCGCCTGGGCTACGTGCCGGTGGAGGACCACCTCGTGGTCTCCTTCGCCGGCTGATCTCCGGCGGCGGCGGTCTGGTGCCCGGCACAGCATGGGCCCGATGCCCGCCCGCGACTACGCCCAGGAGCACGGCGAAGGGCTGGCCGGCCTCGTCCTGACCGGCATCCCGCGCAGCCTGCCGGGGGTGGAGACCGCGACCGCGGTGCGCCGGCTGGCGGGGGAGGCCGCCGCGCGCGGGCGGTGCGGGCCGACCTGGCGCGCGTACCCCCGGGCCCGCCATGAGATCCTCAACGAGACGAACCGGGACGAGGTCCAGGCCGACCTGCTCGACTGGCTCGACAAGCACGTGTGAACGACGGGGAGCACCGATGACCTTCACCGCCGAGGACGTACGCCGGACCGCCCTGGCGCTGCCCCAGACCGCGGAGAAGCTGGCCTGGGGCATGCCCACGTTCCGGGTGAAGGGCAGGATGTTCCTCACCCTGCCGGAGGACGAGACGTCGTTCGCGGTGCGCTGCCCCAAGGTGGAGCGGGACGAGCTGGCGCTGGCGGAGCCGGAGAAGTTCTGGATCGCCGACCACGAGGCGTCGTTCGCCTGGGTGCGGGTGCGGATCGCGGCCCTGGAGGACCGCGACGAGCTGCAGATCATCGTTGCCGACTCCTGGCGCCAGGCGGCCCCGCCCCGGCTGCTCGCGGAGCACCCGGAGCTGGCCGGGGAGTCCTGAGGCGCCCCGGGGAGTCCGGCGGGAAGCCGGGGAGCCCCGCGGGGCCCGGGCCGCCGGGCTCAGGCCCGGGCCGCGGCCGGCGCGGCCGTGAACGCCGCGATCCGCTCGCGCAACGACGCCGCGTCCAGCCCGTGGGCGCGCACGTGCTCGGGGACCGTGCCGTAGCGCCGCAGCTCGCGCCGCCCGGTGCCCAGCCCCAGCACCCGGTGCGGCACGTCGGCCAGCGCGTCGTTCGCGTACGCCGTGGAGGTGCCGGCCAGGTACGGCTCGACCAGGACGACGTCCGCGGAGCGCCCCGCGCCCACCGCGGCCCGCAGCGCGGCGCCGTCGAAGGGCCGTACGGTCGTGGCGTACAGCACCGTCACGTCCAGGCCCTCGGTCGCGGCCAGCACGTGGTCCAGCACCGGGCCGACCGCCACGACCACGCCCGCGCGGCCCTCGCGCACGGTCAGGAACCCCGCGCCGTCGACCGGCCGCCCCGCCGTGTTCGACTGCCCCGACAGCCGCACGTACACCTTGTCGTCGCCCGCGGCGGCGGCCCGCCGCACCAGCGTCTCGGCCTCGTCCGGATGGCCCGGCACGTGCACCGTCCAGCCGTCGAGGGTGTCCAGCAGCGCCACGTCGCCGGGGCTCATGTGGGTGTAGCCGCCGGCCGGCCAGTCGTACGAGCCGTAGGCGCTGACCAGCACCGCGCCCGCCTCCTGGTGGCCGAGGTCGAGCTTGACCTGCTCGAAGGGGCGCTCCACCAGGAAGCTGGCGAAGGTGTGCAGCACCGGGCGCATCCCGGCCAGGGCGAGTCCGCCGCCGACCCCGACGAGCAGCTGCTCGCGGATGCCGACGTTGATCACCCGCTCCGGGTGCCGGCGGGCCGCGGCGTCGAAGCCGTCGGTGCCGATCTCGGCGAGTACGACGGCCAGTCGGGGGTCCTCGTCAAGCAGCCGTGAGGTGACGGCGGCAAAGCGCTCGCGCATCGTGTCCATGGTCGGGTGTCCTTTCCGGATGAGGGTGGGTCAGACGTACGCGGGCTCGACGGCGGCCACGACGGCGTGCGGCCGGCCGGGGTGCGGGGCGGTGAAGGCGGCGTGCAGCGCCTCGTGGTCGCGGCCGTCGACGGTCGTGGTGGACCAGCCGGCGGCCGCGAAGCGGGCGGCGATGCCGCCGGGGAGCGCGTAGGTGGCGGAGGAGTTGTCGATGACGAGGGTGTGCAGCGTGTCCAGGCCGGCGGCGCCCGCGTAGGCGATGGCCTCGTGGTTGCTGCCCTCGTCCAGCTCGGCGTCGCCGACGAGCACCCACACCCGCGGGTCCCGGCCCGGCCGGCCGTACGGCCCCCGGGCGCGCAGCCCGAGCGCGGTGCCGACGGCCAGCGGCAGGCCGTGGCCGAGCGAGCCGCTGCCGATCTCGGCGCCGGGCACCAGCGTGCGGTCGGGGTGGTGGCCGAGCGGCGAGTCGTACGAGCCGAAGCCGGGCAGCCAGCCGACGGGCACGAAGCCCTTGGCGGCGAGCACGGCGTAGTACGCCATCGGGCCGTGGCCCTTGGACAGCAGGAACCGGTCGCGGTCGGGCGCCTCGGCGGTCGCGGGGGTCACCCGTAGCACCCGGTCGTAGAGGACCCACAGGGCGTCGAGGGTGGAGGTGGCGGCGGGACCGTGCTTCTCGTCGCCGGTCATCAGGGACATCAGCCGCGGCAGGTCGTCGTAGCCCGTGGGCGGCGCTGGGGTTGCGGGAGTCGTCGTCATGCGACCACCGTGCAACTTCAACAATGGTTCAAGTCAACAACCGCAGGCCGGGCGGGGTGTGGTGCGGGCGCGGGGCCCTCACCGCCGCCTCGCGGGCCGCCCGGGCGGGCCGGCCCACCCGCCCCGGACGGGGTCGTTCGCGGTGCGGGGTTCCTACTGTGTGCGGCTGCACATAAACCTGATCGCTCCCCGCTGCGTCTAACGAGTAGGAGATCACGTTCTCACAGCCGGGCGGAGGATCCGAGATGACCAGTCACCTACCCCACCCGCGGCCCGCGGCCGCGCTCGTGCCGGTGTGTCCGCGCTGCGGCCGCGTCCGTTGCATCTGCCCGCCCATGGCGGCCGCCTGAGCGGCCGCCATGGGCTCGCCCCACCGGGGTTCAGGGCTGCTTGCGCTGGTGCCCGAAGCGCATGCCGGCCAGTTTGAATCCGCGCACGGTGGGATCGACCCGACGCTGCTCCGCGCGGCGCTCCGGAGCCGCCTCGATCACCGGCTCCGGCTCGCCCGCCGCCGCGATCCGCGCCAGCAGCCGTGCGCGCAGCCCGTCGGCGAGCGCACGGTGGGAGGCGAGCCCGACAAGGTTGTCCAGCTCGTACGGGTCGTGAGCCAGGTCGTACAGCGCCGTTTCGACGTACCTGCCGCCGGAGCGGGTACGCCAGCCGTCGGCCGCGGGGTCGACGACGTAGTACTTCCACCGTGAGGTGCGCAGCGCCCGTCCGCACTCGGACTCGCTGACCTGGACGAAGACGTCCTCCGGCCAGTCGGCCCCGGGATCGCGGACCAGCGGCAGGAAGGAGCGTCCGGACATCTCCTCCGGGACGTCGAGACCCGCGGCGTCCAGGAGGGTCGGCGGCAGGTCGAGGGTGCTGACGGGGGCGTCGAGCACCCGGCCGCCGTCGAAGCCGGGGCCGCGCAGGGCCAGCGGCACCCGGATCGAACCGTCGTGGCAGGAGCGTTTGTACTCGGAGTTGCGGGTACGGAAGTGGCTGCCGTGATCGGAGGTGAACGCCACGATCGTGTCGTCGAGCAGGTCCATGCTGCGCAGCGCGTCCAGCAGCCGGCCCAGGCCCTCGTCGACGCGCCGGACCTGGCCCAGGTAGCCGGCGATGTGCTGGTGCGCCGTGCCCCCCGGGGAGGCGGCGGACAGCGCGGCCAGGTCCGGCGGCAGCCAGCGGCCGGTGTAGCGCTCCGCGTAGCCGTCGGGAGCGGGGTAGTCGTCGACCTCGTTCTGGTGGTGCGGCTCGATGAGGGAGAGGAAGAGGAAGAAGGGCTCCTCGTGGTGGTCGGCGGCGAACCGGATCGCCGCGTCGAACAGCGCGTCGGAGCGGTAGCCGGGCAGCCGCACCGGCTCGCCGTCCTCGTCGTACATCACCGTCCGGTACGCGTCGGAGGTGAACTCGAGGATGTTGGCGCCCAGCCAGTGCCGGTAGCCGCCGCGGTCCGCCGGCGGCACCGGGTCCTCGCCGGCCAGGTGCCACTTGCCGATGTACCCGGTGGTGTAGCCCGCGTCGCCGAAGTGGTGCGCGAGCGTACGGGCGTCGCGGGGCAGCGGGATGCCGTTGCGGAAGCAGCCGGTGGCGGTGGGCCACCGGCCCGTCTGCAGCGCCGCCCGGGCCGGCGCGCAGACGGGCTGCGGAGTGACCGCCGTCCGCGCGTACGTGCCCGAGCGGGCCATCCGGTCGAACGCGGGCGTGAGATCGAGCGGGTTGCCGCCCGCGCCCGTCGTGTCCCAGCGCTGCTGGTCGGTGAGCACGACGATGACATGGGGACGCCGGTCGGGCATCGGGGTCCTTTCCGCACGGGTGGGCCGGGGGTCATTTCAGGCCGGTCAGGGTGATGCCGCGGACGAAGTACCGCTGGCTGAAGATCAGCAGCAGGGCCGTCGGCACGAACATGATGACCGATCCGGCTGCGGTGAGGTGCCACAGTTGGAACTGCTCCTGGCTGAACTGGGTGAGCCCCACGGGGATGGTGCGCATCTTCTCCGAGGTCGTCGCCACCAGCGGCCAGAGGAACTCGTTCCACTGGAAGACGAACGTGAACAGGCCCAGCACGGCCAGCGCCGGTTTGCACTGCGGCAGGATGATCCGCCAGTAGATGGTGAACTCGTTCGCCCCGTCCACCCGGGCGGCGTGGATGAGGTCGTCCGGGATGGGCTGGATGAACTGCCGCATGAGGAAGATGCCGAAGCCGTCCATCAGGAACGGCACGATGAGCCCCTGGTAGCTGTCCAGCCAGCCGAGGTCCGACATCATCACGTACAGCGGGATCATGCGGACGAAGAGCGGGATCATCAGGGTGGCGAGGATCGCGATGAACAGCGTGTTCTTGAAGGGGAAGTCGAACTTCGCGAACACGTAGCCCACCAGCGGGTCGAAGATGAGGTGGGAGACGGCGATCGCGCCCGCGACCACCAGGCTGTTGATGATGAAGTTGCCGAACGGCGCCTCCTCGAACAGCGTGGTGTAGTTGCCCCACTGCGGCGAGTCCGGCCACAGCACCGACTCCGCGGACAGCATCTCCGCCTCGGTCTGCAGCGACAGCGACACCATGTAGACCAGCGGCACGATGGTGATCAGGCTGGCGATGGTGAGCAGCAGGTAGGCGATCGCCCTGGACGTCCTGGCGGTCATCAGTACTGCACCTCCCGCTTCCGGCCGATGCGCAGCTGCAGCAGCGTGAACGCGACGATGACGAGCAGCAGGAGCATCGAGAGCGCGGACGCGTAGCCGAAGTCGCGGGCGCGGAACGCCAGCTCGTAGACGTGGAAGACGAACAGGTCGGACGCCTCCCCGGGGCCGCCGCGGGTGATGATGTACGCCTGCCCGAACGCCTGCAGCCCGGTGATCACCGCCATCACGGAGACGAACAGCGTGGTCGGGGTGAGCAGCGGCACCGTGATCCGCCGGAACTGCTGCCAGCGGTTGGCACCGTCGACCTTGGCCGCCTCGTAGTACACGTCGGGGATGCCCTGCAGCCCGGCCAGGAAGAGGATCATCGTGTGGCCCGTGGTCATCCAGAGCGTCACCGCGACGATCGTGGCCACCGGGTGGGTGTTCAGCCACTCCTGCGTGGGCAGCCCGAGGTCCGACAGGATCCGGTTGAGGATGCCCAGCTCGGGGTCGAGGATGTTGCGCCACATGAGGCCCACCACGGCGATCGAGGTGAGGTACGGCACCAGCAGCGCGAGCTTGAACGCCAGGCTGCCGCGCAGCCGCTGGTTGATGAGCACCGCCAGGCCCATGCCGAGCACGATGGCGCCGAGGGTCGTGCCGGCGGCGAACTGGAGCGTGACCTTGAAGGCGTTGCGCGCCTGCGGGTCCTCGAAGGCGCTGGTGTAGTTGTCGACCCCGGCGAACTCGTCGGTCCGCTGGCCCGTCAGCATGCTGGTGTTGAGGATGTCGGCGATCGGGTAGTAGAAGAAGACCCCGAAGAAGATGATCGCCGGTGTCAGGAACAGGTATGCGGTGCGCGCCTGGCGCCGGGCGATCGGGGAGCGCTTCGTGCGCTTCCCGCGCTTCGCGGGCTTGGACAGCTCCGTGGGGCTCGTGAGCTTCGCGGGCGTCGCCATGGGTGCTCAGCCCTTGAGGATGTTCGCGGCCGCGTCGTCGTACGCGGCGAACGCCTCCTCCGCGCCGGCCCCCTCGATCAGCATGCTCTCGTAGAGCGTCTTGTAGATGTCCTCCAGCTCGCCCGCCTTGCCGGTGGTGTAGACGTCGGTGCGGAACTCCTCCGCGTAGGGCAGCCCCTCGGTGAAGGGCTTGACGTCCGGGTTCTCCAGGACCGACGCCTCCTTCGCCCACGACTTGCGCGGCATCAGCATGCTGGACTGCTCGGTCGCCGCGGTCTCCGTCTTCAGCGCCGTGATCCGCTTGATGAAGTCCCACGACAGGTCGGGGCGGCCGGCCTTCGCGGGGATGAACAGGGTGGTCCCGCCGGCGATCGTCGCCTGCCGCCGGCCGGTCAGCGCCTGCGCGATGCCGTAGTCCAGGTCGGGGTTGGACTGCTTGATGATCGGGATGTCCCAGGGGCCGGTGAGGATCATCGCGGTGCGTTCGGCGGCGAAGAACTTCGCCGCGCGGGTCACGTCGAGCGCGGTCGTCGGCTTGGGCGAGACCTGGTGCTCGTGCACCAGGTCCCGCTGGAACTGCATCGCCTCCATGGCGGCGGCGCGCGGCTGCAGCAGCTTGCCGCTGCCCGCGTCGTACTCGTGCACGCCGTTCTGCAGCATCCACGGGTAGGAGTAGCTGAGCCCGTCGTTGAGCACGGTGCCGCTGACGTCCCCGGAGTTCAACTCGCGGGCCGCGGCGAGGAAGTCCTCCCAGGTGGTGGGCGGCTCGACGCCCGCGTCCGCGAGCATCCCCCGGTTGTAGAACAGCAGCGTGCAGGTGTAGTGCATCTGGATGCCGTACACCTGGCCGTCGTGGGTGTTGTCGGCGACGGCCGGGCGCAGCCAGTCGTCCGGGAAGCCGATCTTCGCGCCGTCCTCGTCGATGTACTTCTGCAGCGACAGCGCGTCCCCGCTGAGCGCGAACTCCTGCACCCAGTTGCCCGGCTCCTCCACCACGTCCGGCACGTTCCCGGACTGGAAGTCGGAGACGAGCTTCGTGCGCAGGTCCTCCCACTGGAACTTCTGCAGCTCCACGGTGACCCCGTGGTCCTCCTCGAACTGCGCGACGACGTCCTTGTAGGCGTCGAACTCGTGTGCGTTGTTCCAGTAGGCGAGGAACGTGCCGCCCCCGCCGCCGGACTCGGCCTCGGGCGCGCCCGAGCCGCAGGCGGCCAGGGGGGCCGCCGCGGCGACACCGCCGGCGACGCCCAGCATCCTGCGCCGGGTCATCCACGGACCGTTGCTGGCTGGCCTTGCTGACATGCGGGTGCTCCTCTCGCGGTGCTTTCGGTTGGTCACGCGCTCGTGGGTCACGCGCTCGTTCACGTCGATTCGCGGGGTATGAAGGACCAGGGCAGGACGATCTCGCGGCTCCCCGGGGGGTCCGCCGCCGCCAGCCGTTCGAACAGCAGCCGGGCGACGCGGCTGAAGTCGACCTGCCGCTGCCCCACGGTGCTCAGCGCGGGGCGGATCACCGAGCCCTCCGCCAGGTTGCCGACGCCGAGGACCGCCACGTCCGCCGGCACCGTGCGGCCCGTGTCGCGGACCGCCCATATCGCGCTTATGGCGGCCCGGTCGGAGGCCACGAACAGCGCGTCCGGCGGCTCCGGCAGGCCCATGAGCGCCGTGGTGGCGCGGTAGCCCTCGACCCTGCTGTCCGCGCCGGCGCCGACGAGCCGGCCGTCGGCCCCGAGGCCGTGCCGCCGCAGCGCGTCCCGGTACGCCGTCAGCCGCGCGGAGCGGTCGCCCAGCTCCAGGTCGTGCCGGTGGCCGAGGAACGCGACGCGCCGGCGGCCCGCGGCCAGCAGGTGGTCCAGCGCCTCGCCGCACGCCTCGTACTCGGGGGTGCGGACGACGTCGAAGCCGTCCGGCGTCACGGAGTTGTCGACGACGACCATCGCGAGCCGGCCGCGGGCCAGCTCCCCGAGGTCGCCGAAGTGGCGCGCGGAGTCGAAGAAGACGGCGCCGTCGGCCACGCCCTGGCGGAGCAGCCTGGTGGCGTGCGCGGCGTGCGCCGGCGAGTCCACTATCAGGGTGAGCACGCCGTAGCCGTCGTCGTCGGCGGCCGCGTGCAGATCGCGTACCAGCTGCTCCTGTACGGGGCTGCCCAGCGAGCCGATCACCAGGCAGACCCGCTCGGTGCGGCGCTTGCGCAGGCCGCGCGCGGAGCTGTTCGGCGCGTAGCCGAGGTCCCGCACGGCGGCGAGCACCCGTTCCCGGGTGTCCGCGCCGATCCGGTCGTCCCGCCCGTTGACCACGTAGCTCACCGTCGCGACGGACACCCCGGCGAGGGCGGCGACGTCGCGGACCGTGGGACGCGTCTTCTTCGGCATGATGATACGTTTAAGCACCCGGGGTGCCGCAGGGTCAAGCCTTGGCGCGTGAAGTCTCGTGACTAATCGTCAAGTCGCAGGTCAGCGCGGTGCGCGTGTGGGCTAGATGCGCACCCCGTGGGAGCGCAGATAGCGCAACGGGTCGATGTCGGACCCGTAGCCCGGCCCGGTGCGGACCTCGAAGTGCAGATGCGGACCGGTGGAGTTCCCGGTGGATCCGGAGCGGCCGATGCGCTGCCCGGCGTTGACCGGACGGCCGGCGCTCACGGTGATCGCGGAGAGGTGCGCGTACTGGCTGTAGCGGCCGTCGCGGTGCCGGACGACCACCTCGTACCCGTACGCGCCCGCCCAGCCGGCGCTGACGACCTCGCCGTCGGCCACGGACCGCACCCCGGTGCCGACGGAGACGGGGAAGTCGACCCCGGTGTGGTAGCCGCTGGACCAGCTGCTGCCGGTGGCGCCGTACGGGGTGCCGACGGCGGCGCCGGCGAGCGGGGAGGTGTAGTCGGGGGAGGACTGCGGTTCGGGTTTCGGCTTGGCTTCGGGCTTGGCCTCGGCCCGGGGCTTGGCGGCGCGCTTCTTCGTGTCGGGCTTCGTCCGCTCGGGCTTGGACCGCTGCGGCTTGGCCTTGCGCGGCTTCGCCTTCTCGGGCTTCGACGTGCCGGACTTCGCCTTGCCGGACGTCTTCCCGGACTTCGTCCCGTCCTGCTCCGCCTCGTCGCCCCCGGGCTTCTTCGTCCCGGCGGCGGGCGAGTCCTCGCGGGGCCGCGGCGGGGCGGCGGCGCCGCGGAGGGTGAGGCGCTGGCCGGGGAGTATGAGGTCGGGGTCGGCGCCGACGACGCCGCGGTTGCGCTCGTACAGGGCGGGCCAGCCGCCGCGTATGCGGTGCTGGTCGGCGATGCCGGAGAGGGTCTCCCCGGTGACGACCTCGTGGTGCCCGGGCTTCTTGCCGACGGTGCCGGCCCGGCCGCCCTGCGGCTCGGCGGCGCTGCCGCCGGCGGGGGGCTCCGTACCGGTGCCGTCGGTTAACGCGCCGTCGGGCTGCGGCGCCCGGTGTTCCTGTGCCCGGTCCTCCTGCGCCCGGTCCTTCGCCGGGCTGTGTACGGAGTCCGCGGACGCGCCCGCGGCCGGCGTGACGGCGCCGGCGACCAGCGGCAGCGCGAGCCCCGCGCCGCTCGCGGTGACGGTGAGGGAGGCCCGCGACACCGGGCCGGGGCGGTAGCGGCGGTGCCGTCCACGCCCTGTGCGCTCTGACATGGCTGAGTCACTTTCCGTGCGCCGAGACCTGAGCGAACGATAGAAGTGCCCGTGCCGCTGGACAAGAGGGCGACCCCCGCCGCCGCCGTGACCGGGCCCTTCCCGGACGGCGTAGCCCGACAGGACTTTAGACTAAGTCTAATGTAGGATGGGGTCCACAGAGTACGGAGCAAGGAGGCGCCCACACATGACCACGATCCTCGACAAGAAGGCCCTGGACGTCACCGGCGAGGCGCTGCAGGGCGCGCTGGTCGACCTGCTGGACCTGTCCCTGCAGGCCAAGCAGGCGCACTGGAACCTGACCGGGCCCCTCTTCCGCGAGCTGCACCTGCAGCTCGACGAGGTGGTGGAGCTGGCCCGCGGCCACGCCGACACCGTCGCCGAGCGGGCCGCCGCGCTGGGCGTGAGCCCGGACGGCCGGGCGAAGACCATCGCCGCCGGCAGCCCGCTGCCGGACGTCGGCCCCGGGAAGATCTCCGACCAGAAGGTGATCGACGACGTCACCGACATCCTGGAGAAGGCCTCCGCGCGCATGCGGCAGCGGGTGGCGGACACCGACGACACCGACCTGATCACCCAGG
>NZ_BAAAPF010000190.1:0-14375 GCF_039531005.1 Streptomyces synnematoformans | reverse complement strand
GGGACGGGCGGCGGGCGCGGCGGCCTCCGCGGCGCGCGGGCGGTGCCGCCGCCGCGGGCGGCGTATTCGTATCAAGGCACTCCCCGGCGAAAGCCGGGACCCCGGCCGGATCCCGGCATCCGCATGCTAACCGCCTACGGGTAGACTTCCGCCCGGTCGACGGACACGAACGCCGCGCCCGAGTCCGGGTTTCTAGCGAAGAGTTCAACGCTGCACAACCCGCCGCGCCACCCGCGTCCGGGCCGCCCGGGACGTGGCCAGGTGCCACAGCAGCGCCACCCCGGCGACCCCCGCCGCCACCGGCCCCAGCCCCGCCGGGCCCAGCCCGAACCACTCCTGCACCAGCCCGCCCAGCCCGCCGCCGAGCGCCATCCCGGCGTACAGGGCCGAGGAGTTGAGCCCGAGCAGAACGGGGGCGGCGGCCGGGCCGAGTGCGACGAGGCGGTGCTGCTGCGGTACGACGACGAGGCCGACGGCCACGCCCCAGACCGCCGCCCAGACCAGCGCGGGTATCAGCGCGCGCGTGGCCGGCGGCGTCAGCGCCAGCGCGAGGACGGCGAGCGCGAGCGCCCCGGTGAGCACGCGGGCGGGGTCGCGGCGGTCGACCAGCCGCCCCGCGGCGGTGTTCCCGGCCAGCACGCCGACGCCCCAGGCCAGCAGGACCAGCGTCAGCAGCGACTCGTCGCCGTCCGTGGCGTCGTGCAGCGCGGGCGCGATGTAGGTGTAGAGCGTGTACGTACCGAGGAAGGCCAGCGTGGTGACGGCCAGCAGCACCGGCACCCGGCCGCCCCCGCCCCGCACCAGCGGGCGCAGCCGGTCGCCGAGCGACGCGGCGGGCAGCCGCACCGCGGGCAGCCCGACGGCGACGCCGACCGCCGCCACCAGCCCGGTCCCGGCGACCGCCCAGAGCGTGACCTGCCAGTCGGCGCGGCCGATCAGCGTGCCGAGCGGCAGCCCGAGCGCGGTCGCCAGCGTCAGCCCGCCCAGCACGAACGCGAGCGCCCGGCCGCGCCGCTCGGGCGGCACGATCGCGGCGGCGGTGCTGGAGGCGGCGGAGTTGATGACGCCGGCGCCCACGGCGGTGACGACGCGGGCGGCCATGGCGGTCCCGTAGCCGGTGGCCAGGGCGGTGGCGGCGTTGCCGACGACGAAGACGCCGAGCGCGATCAGCAGCGTCGTCCGCCGGTCGAGGCCGCCGGTGAGCGCCCCGAAGACCGGCGCGGACACGGCCATCGTGAGGGCGAAGACCGTCACGAGCTGCCCGGCCGCGGGCGTGGACACCCCGAGGTCGGCGGCGATGGCGGGGAGGAGGCCGGCGATGACGTAGCTGTCGGTGCCGACGGCGAAGGTGGCGAGGGCGAGGGGGAGGAGCTGTCTGGTCACGGGACGGCACTGTAGAGAACACATGGATAGTTGTCCATGTATCAATGCGTGGGTAGGCTGGGGCAGGTGCGGAAGGAGCGGGGAAGACGATGCGCGAGGTGACCCAGCCCACGGCCGAGTCGCTCCGGATGGTGGACGTGCTGCGTGCGCTCGCCGACCCGGTGCGGCTGGAGGTCGTGCTACGGCTGGCGGCGACCGGCGAGGAGAGCTGCAACGCCATCGGCGGCGACCTCGACGTGCACCAGACGACGATGTCGCACCACTACCGGGTGCTGCGCGAGGCGGGCGTCACGTGGACGACGGTCCAGGGCCGGACCCGGCTGGTCCGGCTGCGCCGGCAGGACCTGGACGAACGGTTCCCGGGCCTGCTCGACTCAGTACTGAACGGCGCCTCCCACCCCCCGCCGAAACCCGCCTGACCCACGCCGCGCCGCACCCGTCACCTCCCCCGGCGTGCGCCCCCCGCCACGCACCGGCGGCGGGTCGGCTGGCTTGCTCCGGTTACGCCGTCGCCCTCGCCAGGGTGGCGCCCTGAAGGCCGAAGGTCGCCGTCTGCCCGTGCGCGAAGGCGGGGCTGTAGCGGACGGGAGAAGTCGGGCGACACCACCGCCAGGCGGAACCACCGGTCCGCACCGGACAGACCGGACGGTCCCCGGCCCCGGCCGACGAGGCCCGGAGGGATGGGTTCAGAACTGCCGGGCGAAGGCGACGAAGTCGACCCAGGCGTCGGGGGTGAAGGTGAGCTGGGGGCCGCTCTTGTCCTTGGAGTCGCGGACGTGGATGGTGTCGGGGCAGGCGGCGACCTCGACACAGTTGTCGCCGGAGCCGCTGCTGTGACTGGACTTGCGCCAGGCGACGGCGACTTCAATGCAGTCGCCAGAGCTGGTGCTGCTGTAGCTGGACTTGAACCAGGCCAGGTCGGAGGTGCTCATAGATCTCCTCGCATCCGCTGCAGCAGGCTCACGGAGTCCTCGGGGGTGAGAGCCTGCGCGCACATCCTGGCATACCGCCGCTGGAGCACGCTGACCACTTTCTGGTCAATGATCAGTTGGCCGCTCTCCTGCCCTTCACCGTACGCATACCACTGGTTCTCAGCGGTCTCCAGCAGCACGAGAGGACCGTGCAACCCACAGTGCGCCACCGGCGGCATCACTTGGATCTGAACATTCCGCAGCTCAGCGATCCCCGTGATGTGGCCGATCAGGTCGCGTGCAACCTCTGTATCGCCCATGCGGCGTTGAAACAGGTGCTCATCAAGGATGAAGCTAAACGCCGTGTTCGGCCGCTCCCGCAGAAGCCGCTGTCGCGCCGACCGCGCTTCCCATCGGGCGTCAATCTGCTCGTCGCCCAGGGGCGGAAGCTCAATCTCGAAAAGTTTCCGCGCGTACGCCTCCGTCTGTAACAACCCCGGGATCAGCCGACACTCGTACGTATAGAGACTGATCGCCTCCCGCTCCAGCTTCGCCAACTCCCGGAACCACCGCGCCAGCCCCGGCTTGCGCACCACGTGCTTCGCCGACTTCCGCAGCGCACCCGTGTCCCCGAGCGCGGGCTCCGCCCGCTCCACGAAGCCCGGCGGCGGCATCCGCCGCCCGCCCTCAACCGACGCCACCGTGTGCTTCGAGTACCGCACGACGTCCCCGAGCTGCTCCCGGGTCAACCCCGCGTGTTCTCGCAACGCTTGGAGCGTCGCGCCGAAGGTCCGCATGCTTTCCGAGGGCTCCGGCTCACTCCCGCAACTCCCCGCGCCGCTCACATCCCCGACCATCAGCGGCCACCTCCCACTCACCCGGCCCGCCTTGAACACTCAGCACTGCGATAATCACTTACAGTAACCAATACTGTCCATCACGTCACTGCGTACAGTCAGACGCGTACGCGCCTCAGCCCACACGCACCCCGCGATGAACGGCCCACGCCTCGGCTGCCGCAACCATCGCGCCAAGCCAGGCGGCGTCGGGTTTGCGGGCCGCGAACGCGCGGTCCATGCGTACGGTGGCGGCGGCGAAGGCGTCGAGGGCCGTAGGGTCGGCCTCCCTCCATGCCGTACAGCGGGAGACCCAGGATGCGGCCGACTCAGCGCTGTGCCCTGCTGAGACGAGTTGGACGGCGAGCATGGCGGGATCGATGAACGCCGCCCCGCGGGTGGGCCACGCCCAGTCGACCACCCAGACCCGCTCGGCGCCGATATGCAGGTTGCTCGGGTTGATATCGGTGTGCAGCAACGCGTCCCCCCGGAACAGCTCCGCCTCGCCCGGATCGGCGGTGAACCGGTCCCAGCGGGTTTCCGCCCACTCGCGGGCGACCTCCGGCAGACCCAACTCCCCAAGGCGATCCACGGCACCCACGACCGCGGGCAGGTCCGCCGAACCCGGGGCGAAGTCCGCCGGCCGCCCGTCCACGGCCTCGAAGCCGAGAACGACCCAGTCCTCGTCCTCTGCCCGCCACCGCACAGCCGGGGAGACGTCCCGGACGTACGGGTTGATCAGCCCCTCCCGGATGATCGAATCCCGTCGGCCGCCAGGCCGATTGCGCATCGCCTTGACGAAGAACGGCCCCTTCTCACACTCGACCAGGACTGTAACGTCCGAATCGAACCCACGCCGGGTGGGCCGGCATCCAGCTTTCAGCTCACCTGTGTAGCGGTGGATCAGCGGCCGAAACCCAGGGCTGGGAAAGCTGTCTGTCATGGACGTCAGTACACATCACGCCGGGAGCATCCAGGACGGCCCTGACGGTTCGCCGATCCATACGGTCTGGATGCCATCACCCGTGACGGTCATGCCGAACTCTTCCTGTCCGGGAGCACCCGCCTGCTGCCAGGCGGTGATGCCGGTCTCGACCTGATCCCACAGGTGCAGCGGCCCGTGTTGGTGCACCCGCCAGCCGTCGCCGTGAGGTTCCGTCCACGCCTGGGAGCCCGTTGCGGTGTCCACCAGGGTGACGCCGTCGCCGGTGGTCGTCATCTCGGCAGACGGAGCCGCGAGTTGGGCGACGAAGCGGCCGGTCCAGCTCTGGGTCAGCGCCGGGTCCATCGCGGTCTGACGGGTCTGGCCCGCGTGGCGGAAGAACTTCGGCCGGGGCGGTGGCCGGTGCGGGCGGGCGAGCATGTAGGAGACGGTCTCGCCGGTGAAGCGCCCGGTTGCCGTGTCCTCGTCGGCGTCGTCGGCGGAGGTGAGGCTGACCAGCCCGGAGGCGTGCATCCAGCCGCCGAGGGCGAACGTGAGGCTGCCGGTGTCGGTCAGCTGCCACAGCAGCGGCGGCGGCACGCTGCGCAGCGCGCAGGTGGCGACGATGCGGTCGTATTCGGCACCGGCGGGGTGGCCGGCGAGGCCGTCGCCGACGATCAGGCGGGGATGGCATCCGGCGCCGTGGAGTCGCTCGGCGGCGAGCGCGGCGATGCCCGGGTCGTACTCGACGGAGTACACCTGCGCGTCGCCGAGCCGGCGGGACAGGAGCGCGGTGGAGTAGCCGGTGCCGGTGCCGACCTCCAGCACCTTGTGTCCTTCGGTGATGCCGGCCAGTTCCAGCATCCGCACGACCAGCGAGGGCAGCGTGCTGGACGACGTCGGGCTGCCGGAGACAGATCCGGTCGCGTGGGCGGCGTCGATGCCGTCGACCTGGGTCACCAGCGTGGCGTCCCGATAGACCAGCCGCAGCCAGTCCTCTGGGGCGAGCCCGTCACGATGCACCGGCTCCCACGCGGTGCCGGTCGGACGGAAGAAGGCCGTACCGAGGAACGAGTCCCGGGGGACGGCCGCGACGGCATCCAGCCACGCGGGGTCGTGCGGACCACCCGCGGCTGCGATCGTCTCGGCAAGTTCTTCGCGCAGTCCCTGAGCGGTGAGGGTCATGACCGTTCCTGTCCCTGGTACTGGAGGTGATCGGCTAGGGCATAGGTGAGGAGCCTGGTGATAGGAGCGGGGAAGAACGCCCACTGCCCGTTCGGGTTGCATTCGTAGAACCAGAATCGACCGTGCGCGTCCAACCCGAAGTCGAAGGCTCCGAAGGCCAGTCCGAAGGTGTCCAGATATGCGCGTACCCCCGTGGTCACCGCGCCAGGGGTGTCGATGAGCGTGTAAGTCAGGTTCTCGTAGTGACGGCGCCAGTCCACCCCGGGGGAACCATCGATCCGCACCGCGAAGAGCCGGTCTCCCACCGCGGTCAGCCGGACGTCCGCGATCTTGTCCACGCGTCGTTGAAACAGGTGGGCGGTGGCGGCCACACCATCGCCGATGGCCTCAGCCGGGGCATCTGCTACCCAGACGGCCAGCGCCCGGCCAGCGGCATCGTGGTACTCGGATTCGCGCAGCGGCTTGTAGAGCACCGGATGATACTCACAGGCGAAGGCGCGGGCGCGGAGTGGATCGTTGGTGATCAGCGTAGGCGGGACGTTGAGGCCGCAGGCGGCGGCGGTGGCGAGTTGAGCGGGCTTGTACTCGGCGTCACGGTTGCGCCAGGGATGATTCACGTAGCGGGCGGCGGGCAGGGCCGCCAGCACACCGCCGAGCCCGTAGCGGGCCTGAGCGACCGCCCAGCGGGCGTCCTGCCCGGCCGCGCACTCCGGGGCGGAATAGGGGCGTGGGCGCCGCCAGTACACAGACCGCACCCGGCCCAGATCCAGTCGGCGGCTCGGGGTGGACAGTGTGCCTGCCAGGCCGTCACTGCCGAACTCGGCGTTCATGGCCACGCGTTCGGGAAAGTCACCGGGGTCCACGCGAGCCACCGGCACCCGTCGCCGGTTCAGCTCCGTGATCACCTCGTCGGCGCTGGCGTCGTCGAGACGGGTGGCGACCAGCACCGTCGCGCCCCCGCGCGGCGTGGGCGGCATCAGTCGCTGTCGCCTTCCTGATCGCTGCCCTGGTCCGTGTTGCCGTCCAAGCTCGTTCGCGTGGACGTCTCCCTGGAGGTCTCTGAGCGCTTGTGCCGGTCCATCGCCGGCACCGGCGTGCCGCCCGCGTCGCTCCAACGGCCGGTCTGCGTGTCAGGGTCAAGGACGATCTCGACCGCGGGCAGCACGGCTGTGGCCGGGTACGGACGCATGCGGGTCAGTCCCCACGGGCGGATGTCGGTCTCGCCAGGCATGACGGGCTTCTCCTCAGCAGAGGCGGCAGGAACAAGGCTGTGCGTTGAGCACTCACCCATCATCACGGGGAGTGACTAATACTGTCCACACCACCGCCGCGTACCGTTCGGCGCGTACACGCATCCGCCCTGGCCAACCGCCCGTTTCCGGGGCCAGATTCGGGGCATGACCGCAACCCCCACGCCGCCCCCGCCCGTCACCGTACGTGTGTTCACCCAGCTCTTCAGCTCTACCCCGCTGGGTGCCCGGCTGGCGCGCCACCGTACGGTCGTCCAGCTCCACGCCTGGGCTGTCCCGCAGACCGCCACCGTCCGCGACGCAGCCGCCGTCGTCGCGGAACTGGCGGCGAACGCGGTGACCCACGGGCGCGTGCCGGGGCGGGACTTCGAGCTGCGGCTCACGCTCCTCGGGAGCGCCGTGCGGATCGAGGTGTCCGACGCCCTGGGGTGGCGGTGGCCGCCCGGTCCTGGGCAGGTGGGCGCGGTGCCCGTACCGGACGGCGAGTCGGGCCGTGGGCTGCTGCTCGTCGGCGAGTTGGCCGACCGGTGGGCGGTGCTGGACCGGGTGCCGGTCGGCAAGACGGTCCGCGCGGAGCTGGACCTGCCCGGCCAGGCCGTTGCTCTCGGATCATCTCGCTGATCAGACGGTGATCACACCACCGCCCGCCACTGGACATCAGTTGTGGGCGATCACGAGGAGTTCGCCGTCTCCGTCGCCGACCGGTTCCCGGTTCCAGCCGCCGTAGATGTGCCCGACCTGGAAACCCGCGGTGTGCAGCGCCGCGCGGATCTCCTGCTCCGTCCGAAATCGCAGTGTCGCGGTGCTCTGCCGGTGCTCGTGGCCGGGGAAGATGTAGTGCTGGGTGAAGGAGACCGCGCCGTCGATGACGCTGGTGACTTCGGTCCAGGCCGTGCCCACGGTCCCGTCCGCCAGCTCGAACCGTCTGTGTGAGTCGATCGGGTTCCACGCCTCCCAGCCCCGTGCCGCAGGGTCCCGCGTGTCGAAGGCCAGGCGCCCGCCCGCCACGAGGGCGCGCCTCAGGTCGGCGAGAGCACGGTCGAACTCTTCATCCGTGACGAAGAACTGGGCGACGTGGCTCGTCATGACCGCGACGTCGAACACCGCGTCGGGCAGGTCCGCCGAGGTTCCCTCCACCCAGGTCACCCGTGCGGAGCCGGGTTTGGCGCGGGCCGCCTGGAGCGAGGCACGGGCCGGGTCGACGCCGGTGACCGCGTGGCCGGCCGCGGCCAGGCCCAGAGCCAGCCGCCCCGTACCGCAGCCCAGGTCGAGCACCCTCCCTCCCGGGGTCTCACCGGCCACGCCGAGGAAGAAGTCGTCCTCACGTGTCCACGGGCACTCGGCGTCGTAGACGGCCACCAGCAGGGGATCACGGAACTCGCCATGCAGCACCAGCGGATGCTAACCCGTGGGGCTGCGGGCGTTGTGCAGCCGTGATGTGCCACGGGCAACCCTGGCCGGGTCTGCCTGGTCACATCGGTATGTCGCGTCTGCCTATGCTCCTTGCCTTCCCCCGCGTGGTCCGCCACCTGCGTTCCGTCGGCGCCTCGCTGCCGCCGGTGACCCAGCTGAGCGTCGACCGCCCCGATCCCGTGCTGCGGCCGGTGCTGGCCGCGGCGTGGGACGGGAACCACGCCCCGGCCCGTGAACTGCTCGCCGACACCCGCCGGCGCCGGGCGTGGGAGCGGCGCGGCGAGTGCGTGGGCAGGCTCGCCGAGGTCGCCCTGGCCCGGCCCCGGTGGTTGCGGGCCTGGCGGGCGGAGGACGGCGACGACCCGGACGCCGCGCTCGTCGCGGCGGAGCTGGAGATCTGCCTCGCCTGGGAGGCGCGTACCAGCGCGCGTGCCCAGCACGTCTCCCGCAAGCAGTTCGAAATCTTCTTCCGGACCCTGCACCAGGCCGTCCCGGTCATCGAGAAGGCGGTGGAACTCAACCCCGGCGATCCGGTGCCCTGGAGTGTCGCCCTGCACCACGCCCGCGGCATCCAGGCGCCCCGGCGGGACTTCGACGAGCTGTTGCTGCACGTCATGGACTGCGACCCCGACCACTACGGCTGCCACTCCAGCGCCCTGCAGTACCTCTGCGCGAAGTGGTACGGCTCGCACGAGGAGATGTTCGACTTCGCCGAGACGGCGGCGGCCCGTGCCCGGCCGGGGCGGCTGCTGGCCGCGCTGCCGATCGAGGCGGTGACGGAGTACCTCACCGAACACCCCGGCCGCCGCGGCCCCGTGCCCCGGCAGCGGGTGAACGCGGCCGTGGACCGCACGCTGGAGGTCTGCGCCGGGTACGAGGCGGGCGACCGGGACGCCGCCCGTATCCGCAACCACCTCGCCCTGGCGCTGGTGCGGTGCGGGCGGTGGGAGGAGGCGCTGCGGCAGTTCGAGCTGATCGGCACGGACGTGCGGGAGTTCCCGTGGGCGTATCTGGACGGGGAGACCGAGGTGCGCGCGTTTGTGGACGCGCGGGAGAACGCCCGCGTCCAGGTGGCCAGGACGGTGCCGTTCTTCTCCCGCTACCTCCCCGCGGCCTGAGCCTGCCGGCACCCGCCGGCACACCTCGGCACCCGCCTCAGCCGACGGGTGCCGTCTCGTCGCCCGTGTCCTTGTCGCCGGCGGTCCCCTCGCCTCGCTCCCGCTCGCGGGGGTGCCGCCGCGCTCGGCGGTTGCGGAGGAGAGGTGCGGTGAGGAGCGCGGCGGCGAGGAGGATGGCGAAGGCGACGGCGAGCGCGGTGGTGTAGCCGTGTACGGTGCCCGCGGCCGGCGTTGCCCGGGGGTGTGCGGCCAGGTACGAGACGGCGGCGCTGGCCGCGAGGGTGTTGAGCAGGGCGGTGCCGAGGGCGGCGCCGAGCTGTTGGGCCGCATTGTACGCCGCGGAGGCGGCCCCGATGTCCTGCCGGTGCATGTCGGCGGTCGCCAGGCTGGCGGTCGGCGGCATGACGAGACCGAGGCCGAGGCCGGTGAGGACGAGTGCGGGCAGCAGGTAGAGCCAGAAGACGTCCGTGCTTTCGGGCGTCAGCCGGGTCAGCAGCAGCATCCCGCCGGCCGCGGCGAGCAGCCCGGGCAGGATCAGCGCCGCCGGGGTGACGCGGCCGTGCAGCCGTCCGGCGATGAGGGTCGAGGCGAGGAGCGCGGCGAGGGCGTTGAGGAGCAGGGTCAGGCCGGCCTCGACGGGCGAGTAGCCCAGGACGGTCTGGGTGTATTGACTTGCACCTCGGGCTGAAGCCCGAGGATTCTGGCCTTCCGTTCCGTTGCCGTGTCGCTACGCGGCACGGGCTTGGGTCGGGAATCCATGGCTTCCTGTTTCTTCGCGCTGTGCCAGAACGGGTTCTGGTCTTATCGGCGCTCCACAGGCCGATACCGCCAGTCCGGCGGCCGTCTTCACGTTGATCGCGGCATTGACATCCCGGTCGTGGACCGCGCCGCAGGCGGCACACGTCCACTCCCGGACATCGAGGGGCTTGGGTCCGTCCTGGACGCCACAGGTGGAACAGATCTGGGAGGTCGGCTCGAACCGGCCGATCTTCACCAGGGTGCGTCCGTACCGCTCCGCCTTGTACTGGAGCATGTTGATGAACGATGACCATCCGGCGTCGTGCACGGACCTGGCCAGCCTGGTGCGTGCCAATCCCACCACGGACAGGTCTTCCACGGCGATCCCTTGGTTCTCGCAGATCAGCTGGGTGGAGAGCTGGTGGTGGAACTCGTGGCGCGCGTCGCTGACCCTGGCGTGGGCGCGGGCAATCTTGCGGCGGGCCTTCTCCCGGTTTTTGGATCCCTTCTGTGTGCGGGACAGTTCCCGCTGGGCCTTCTTCAGCTTCTTCTCCGCGCGGCGCAGGAACCTGGGGGAGTCGATCTTCGTGCCGTCGGACAGGACGGCGAAATGCGTCAGGCCCAGGTCGATGCCGATGGCCTGGTCGGTGTCGGGCATCCGGGCGGCATCGATGGCGGGGTCGGTGTCGATGACGAAGGAGGCGAAGAACCTGCCGGCCGCGTCCTTGATGACGGTGACCGACGTGGGGGTGGCGGGCAGGGCACGGGACCACTTCACCTTCACCGGACCGATCTTCGGCAGGTTCAGCCGGCCGCTATCGGTGATGTTCCAGCGGGCATTGGCGGTGAACCGGATCGACTGCCGGGTGTCCTTGCGGGACTTCAAGCGCGGGGCGCCCACCTTGGCGCCCTTGCGGGTGCCCTTGAGGGAGGCGAAGAAGTTGCGATATGCGGTCTCGACGTCGCGCAGGGACTGCTGCAGGACGACCGCGGAGACCTCACCCAGCCAGGAGCGTGAGGTGGTCTGCTTCGCTTGGGTGATCAGGCGGGTGGACAGCTCGCCGATCTTCGGGAACGGCTGCTGGGCCTTGCGGGCGTCTTCGCGGGCACGCACCGCGTCGTTGAACACGACGCGGGCGCACCCGAATGCCTGCGCCAACGCCTGCTGCTGACCGGAGTTCGGGTACAGCCTGAAGGCGTACCGGAGCTGCATGACCGTCACGATACATACGTCGGTTATGGGCGAGATGCAGAAGATCAGAACTGGTCGGCACTGTGCTTTCGTGATGCAAGTGCATGTGGTCTTCGTGACCAAGTTCCGGCACAGAGCGTGCACCCATGCCCACTTGAGGCGCATGGAGGAGATCATGCGATCCGTCTGCACGGACTTCGAGTGCGAGCTGGTGGAATTCATCGGCGAGGACAACCACGTCCACCTCTTGGTGAACTTCCCGCCCAAGGTCGCCGTGACCAAGCTGGGCAACTCCCTCAAGGGCGTCTCCTCACGCCGCCTGCGCCAGGAGTTTCCCGACCTCGTACGCCACTACTGGCGGGCCAACAAGCTGTGGTCCGGCTCCTCCTTCGCCGGAACCGTCGGCACCGCCCCGCTCACCGTGGTCAGGCACTACATCGAGCAGCAGAACTGGCCGGTATGAGCGTTCCCCGGCTCCCGCATCGTCGAGGCGGCCGTGGCCGTACTGGACGAGGAAGGGATCGAGCGGCTCACCATGCGGCGGCTCGCGGACCGGCTCGACGTCGTCGCACCGTCGCTCTACTGGCACGTCGACACCAAGGACGACGTGATCGACCTCGCCGTCGACGCCATCTTCGGGGAGGTCCCGCCGCAGCCGGGCACCGGCCGCGCCGAGCACTGGCGCGACGACGTCACCGCGGTCCTGGCCTGCTGGCGGACCGCGCTGCTGCGCCACCCCTGGGCCGCCGCCGTGCCGGCGCGCCGGCGGCCCGCCATCGGACCGCACTTCCTCGCCCAGATGGAGATCCTCCAGGCGACGCTCGCCCGCGCCGGCTTCACCGGCCCCGGCCTCTCGGCGTCGACCTGGGCGCTCTACAACCACGTGCTGGGCTCCGCCTCGGCGCAGACCGCCCTGCACGTCACCGACGAGGAGCGCCGCCTGGGGCAGGAGCAGCTGCAGGCGGCCGGGGACCGGTACCCGACCCTGGCCGCGAACGGCTACCTCTACGACGACGACTGGGACGGCAGCTACCGCGCCGGGCTGGCCTACCTCCTCGACGGCCTGGCAGCACAGCTCTGACCGGCGGGCACCCTGTACGGCAGGATCGACCAGCCGATCGTCAAGCTGGGCCCGTTGACCATCGGCACCGGCGTCCCCCTCTTCGGCCGCACGGCCGCCTTCGACCCGCTCCTCTGGCACCTCACAGACCACGTCGTCCTGGACAGCGGGGCAGCCTTCTTCACCTACACCCGCTCACGTGATCAATAGACGGGTCGCTTGCCGGCGGAACGGCCGCCGGCCACGGGGCGTGTTTGCCGTAACGGCAACAGATCTCGCGGTCGGTGGGCCCGGCTGTCCACACTGGCAGCCGGCCACCGCCGAGAGGAGAGCCACCATGGCGACCGCCGCATCCCGCCGCCGGGACACCCCGCCGCCCCGTACCGGAAGCACCGAGGCCGAGACGCTCCGCGGGTTCCTCGACTATCTGCGGACCTCGATCGCCGCGAAGGTCGAGGGCGCCCCGGAACCGCAGGTGCGGACGGCGGGAGTGCCGTCGGGTACGAACCTGCTGGGCCTGCTCCACCACCTCACGCACGTGGAGCGCGCGATGTTCCTCGGGGACCAGGTGACCGACTGGCAGGCGACGTTCCGGGCCCCGGCGGAGGACTCCGCGGCCGCCGTCGTCGCCCGCTACCGGGGGGCGGTGGCGGCGGCGAACGAGGTCCTCGACGGGTGCGACGACCTCGGTGCGCCGGTCCCCCGCCCGCGGCCGGGGAAGCCGGCACCGAGCGTCAGGTGGGCGCTGACGCACATGATCGAGGAGACGGGCCGCCACGCCGGCCACGCGGACATCCTCCGCGAACAGCTGGACGGCGCCACCGGCCGCTGACCGGGGCGGCAGGGCGGGGGCGGTAGGCGGCGGAGCGTCCCGGCCCGTTTCGAACAGCGTCGCCGGGTCGCGGCCGCCGGGGGGCGGTCGCTTCAGTGCAGTTGGTGGCGGACCCAGACGTTCGGTTCCACGTACACCGCCCAGTTCCGGTCCGGTTCGCAGCGGACCGGGGCGAGGGCGCCGGGGACGTCGGTCCAGCCCTCCGAGTCGAAGGGGAGGCCCGTCCACGTACGCCACTCGGCGAGCGTGCCGGCGATGACCATCGACGCCGGGGCCACCGGGTCGGGGGTGGCGAGGGTGCCGCCGGCGCGGACGTGGACGCGGAGCCAGGGGTCGTGCGGGAGGCCGTCGGCGCGGGTGCGGGCGGCGTACTCGGGCATCGGGGTGTGCGGCTCGCGGTGCTTGGCGCTGGGGCGTACGGGGGCGACGACCTCGGTGAAGCCGCGGTCCGCGGCGGCGGACCGCATCGCGCCGAGCATGACGGCGGACAGCCCGCGGCCCTGCGCTCCGGCGTCGACGGCGATCTCGATGGCGCTGACGGTGTCCGGCTCGACGCCGTACCGCCGGTCGTGGAACGCCCAGACGAGGACCTGGTCCCAGCCGCGGCCCGGCAGCGTGCCGTCGCGGCCCGCGCCGCGCAGCGCGAACGGCACGGCGAACGCGCGGGCGACCACCGCGCCGGAGTCGTCGGTGCCGACGTGCACGTGCTCCGGGAAGGCCGCGCAGATGCGCTCGTGCAGGGCGTTGGCGACGTGGTCCTGGGTCATGAACTCCGGCCAGGAGTCGGCCATGTCCCAGAGCCGGGCGCGAAGTTCCGGGCGTTCGGCGAGACTGGTGACGCGGATCGGCTCCATGCGGCGGAGTGTAGCGAGGCGGGGGTGCCCGGCGGTGGGCCGCGGAGGGGGCGCGGCGGTAAGGGCGCGGCGGCCGGGCCGCGGTGGCGGGCTTGCGGGGCGGTGCGTATGGGACGGCCCGCGCGCCCCGCACACGGCCCACGCCCGTACGGACGGAAGACGCTGCGCGCCGCCCCTCCCCCGCCGCCTCACCCCTTGCCGATGCCCAGCGTGTTCTCCGCCGGCAGCAATCCCGACCCCAGCACCTTCAGCCACGGCCCGCCCAGCAGCTCCGCCAGCCGCTCCGCGCCGTCCGCGCCGATCGCGCGCCACGGGGCCGTCGCCAGCTCGTCCGTGCGCCGCTCCACCTCGGCGCGCAGCTCCCGGCCGGCGTCCGTGGCGGTGCCGTCCTCCGTGACCAGCCCGCGGGCGGCGAGCCGGGACCGGGCGGCGGCCCACTCGGCGCCACTCCAGCCGCGGCTGGCGAAGGTCTCCTCGTCGGCCGCGCCGACGGCCGCGAAGGACACCAGTGACTCGACGGCGTCCAGGTCCGCGGCGAGCAGCGCCGCGAGATGGCCGTCGCCGCGGTGTTCGCGGAGGACGGTCGCGGCGTGCCACAGCTGCAGGTGCGGCGGCTCGGGCCAGGGCAGCGCGGCGTTGGCCGCGGCCGGCGGGCGGCCGGCGGTGTGCGCGGCGTCGGCG
>NZ_BAAAPF010000189.1:0-14391 GCF_039531005.1 Streptomyces synnematoformans | reverse complement strand
CACAGAACGCCATGGCTACGACCCGCCTTGGCGGGCAGCGCCACCGCCGCCCACTGCGCCGCGGCCCCGCCGACGAGCCGCACGGGCCCGGCGCCACGGCTGCCCAGCAGCACGTGCTCGACGGCGCGGTGCTGGGCCAGCTGCCGGGCGGTGAGCAGCAGCGCGCCCAGGGCCAGCGAGGCGAGCAGGGCCACCGGCAGGTACGCACCGGCGCGGGCGACGGCGACGGGCACGTCCAACTGCCGCAGCACGTACGGCAGGTCGGTGTCGGCCTCGACGCCGGCGAGAACCCCGGCACCCGCCGGGGCACCGCGGCCGAAGACGACGCGGCCGGCGTCCCGGGCGGCGAGCGCGGCGGCGCGCTCGCGCAGCCGGCCGACCTGGCCGAGCCGGAGCCGCCGGGCGTCGGGCACGGCGAGCCACACGGCGGCGGCGTCGCGGACGAGGACGGGGTGCTCGGCGAAGGCGCGGCGGGCCACGAGGCCGACGCTGTCGGGTGTGCCGAAGGTGCCGGTGAGGTCCTGCCAGAGGGGGGTGTCGGGGTCGCGCGGGGAGTAGAGCCCGCTGACGCGCAGCCCAAGAGGCTCGGCCCCGCCGTCCGCACCCCCGTCACCCGAGCCGGCGCCGGAGCCGGAGCCGTCGCCGCCGTCGTCCCCGCCGACGGCGAAGTCGTCGCCCGTCGTCAGCCCCAGCCGCGCCGCGTACCCCTCGTCGAGGGCCACCTCCACCGGCCCTCCGCTCCCGTGCCCGGCCCGCGGCCACGCCCCCTCCGTCAGCCGCGCCTGCCGGCCGGCGTCCTGGGCCCACAGCAGCGACAGCCCCACGGCACCCCGCCCGCCGACGCCGCTCCCCGCGACGGGCAGCTGCGTCTCCCGCGCCGCCGGCGCCCGCACCAGGCGCGTCGTACGGTGCGGCACCTCCCCGTACGTACGCGCCAGCGCACCCCGCACCGGCCCGTCCGCCCGCGCCACGCCCTCCGGGTCGTACGCCCCGCTGATCCGCACCGCCGCGTCCGGGTCCGCGGCGAGCCGCTCCCGTGCCCCAGCCTCCGCGGCCTGCTCGGCAACGGCGACGAGCGCGGCGAGCACGGTGACGGCGAGCAGGAGGGCGAGCGCGGCGGCAGCGAGCACGAGTCCGTGGTGTGCGCTCTGCCGCAGCAGCGGCGGCAGCCTGCGCCCCGGCGGCCCGCCCGCGACGGTGGCGGTCAACGGTCCCCCTGTCCCGGTTGCGGGGAAGTCCTCGGTCGGCTATGAGGTCTCGGCGCAGCTGCGGGCCGTGGACGTCGGCCACGCTCTGATCGAGGGCGACGTGCTGGACCACATCCGAGCGGGCCCTGGGTAAGGACGCGCGCTTCGTGCGGGTGCTGCTGACCGCCTCCGACGCCGCCGCCCGGGGCCGCCTGGCCGGTCGCGAACTCGGCTCGGAGCTGGAGCAGCAGGTGCGACGCGGCGCGTTCATGGCCCGGCACCTGGAGGAGCGGGTGCCGGAGGGGACCGTTCGGGTGGCCACGGACGGGCGGGCGGTGGCGGACGTCGCCCGGGACGTGGTGGCCGCCGCCGGCTGGTAGCCGTCCCGGCGGAGGCCGACGGGGCGGGGTGCCCCGGGCCCTCCAACCGGCCGGCGCGGCCCCTGACGGCTCTCAGGGGCCGCGCCGCGCACTGACCGGGCGTGCCCGAGGACCGGGACCGGCCCGGCGCCCCGGCACCTCAACGGGCGCTCAGGCGCCTCAGCGCACCTCGGTGATCTCCGGGCCGCGCGCCAGCGAGTCGATGCCGCCCGCGAAGCGCGAGCCCTCGCTCGCCTCGTCCTGCTGTACGCCGTCCGGCACCATCTGGGCGTCCGTGGGCAGCTGCAGCACGATCGGGTCGCGCGGTGCCATCGGGCCGTCGCCGCGGACGATCACGGTCTCGCGGAAGATCTTCTCCAGCACTCCGGCCGCCTGCGGCTGCACCGCGGCCTGGCCGGAGATCACCCCGCGCAGGAACCACCGCGGCCCGTCGCAGCCGACGAACCGCACCACCTGCACGCCGCTCTTCCCGTCCGGCAGCTTCACCGGCACCTGGGCGCGCAGCTCCCAGCCGAGGGTGCCCTCCTGCTCGTCGATGATGCCGCCCTGCTTGGTGATGCCGCTGGCGATCTCGGCGCGGACCTCGCCCCAGATGCCCTCGTTCTTGGGGGCGGCGAAGCCCTGCAGCTGGATCGCGCTGTCCCGCAGCACCACGGTCGCGGCGACGATCGACTCGCCGGCGACCTCGACGCGCAGCTCCATGCCCTCGACCCCGGGGACGATCAGCCCGCCGAGGTCCACCCGGCCGCGGGTGGCATCCTCGACCTCGCTGATGTCCCACGGCCCGTCGGGCCGGGGGGCGGGCGGCAGCGCGTATCTGCTGTCCTCCGCGTCCTCCGGCTGCTCGTCCGCCGACTCCTCGGCGTCCTCGGCGGTCACGCCGTCGGCGAGTTTGTCGACGGGCTCCTCCTGCCCCTTGCGACGACGTCCGAACACGTCACTGTCCTTCCCGGTCGGCAATGACCGAAGCGTATCCATGAACGGTTTCCCGGTCCCCGAGGGATGCGTGCCCTCCGGTGGACCCGTGGCCCCCCTCGCCTCTGGCGGAGCCGGGGAGTTCGGCCACCTCGTGGAAGCGTGCCTTTTCCACCTGCTGGATCACCAGCTGGGCGATCCGGTCGAAACGCTCGAACCGCACCGGGCGGCGCGGGTCGAGGTTGACCACGTTCACCTTGATCTCCCCACGGTACCCGGCATCCACCGTCCCGGGGGCGTTCACGAGCGTCACGCCGCAGCGGGCGGCGAGCCCGGAGCGGGGGTGCACGAAGGCCGCGTAGCCGTCGGGCAGCGCGAGGGCGATGCCCGTGGGCAGGACGACGCGCTCGCCGGGGGGCAGCTCCGCGGGCCGGGTGGTGACGAGGTCGACGCCGGCGTCGCCCGGGTGCGCGTACGTCGGCAGCGGTACCTCGGGGTCGACGCGGCGGATCAGCACGTCCACCGGCTCGCGCCCCGCGGTCACGGGTTCACCTCGAAGGCGCGGGCCCGGCGGACCTGGTCGGGGTCGGCCATCGCGGCCTGGATCTCGCGGTCCCGGCCGTGCCGGACGAAGTGGTCCACCTTGACCTCCACGAAGAGCGCGTCGGCGCGCACGGCCACCGGTCCCTCCGGGGCGCCGAGGCGGCCGGCGGCGGTGGAGTAGATCTTGCGGCCGGCGACGGCGAGGACGCGGGCGTCCAGGTGGAGGGTGGTGTCCACCGGGACCGGGCGCAGGAAGTCGGTCTCCAGCCGGCCGGTCACCGTGATGGTGCGCAGCAGCCAGCTCAGCGCGCCCAGGGTCTCGTCGAGCGCGGAGGTGAGCACTCCGCCGTGGGCGAGGCCGGGGGCGCCCTGGTGGGCCGCCTTGACCGTGAACTCGGCGGTCACGCTCACGCCCTCGCCCGCCCGCGCGGCCAGGTGCAGCCCGTGCGGCTGGTCGCCGCCGCAGCCGAAGCACTGGTCGTAGTGGGGGCCGAGGAGCTGCCCGGGTGCCGGGGCGTCCGGGTGCCGCACGGGTTCCGCGGCGCCGGGCGGCGGGGTCAGCTTGTCACTTGCAATCACGCGGCCAGAGCCTACCTGCGCGGGAGCCCGCGGCCGAGCCGCGGGTGGAGCGGGCCGCGGGGGGCAGCCGTGGGAGGGTGGGGTGCATGGAGACGACGCAGACCTACGACGAGCGGCTCAGCGCGCCGCGCTCCTGGTGGGGTCTGGCGCTGGGTGCGGGGGTGTGCCTGGCGCTGGCGCTGACGCCGTTCGGGACGCTGCCGCTGCTGGCCGGGCTGGCCGGCGGGACGGCGCTGGCGGCGGTCGCGGTCAGCTCGTACGGCTCGGCGCGGATCCGCGTCATCGCCGGCCAGCTGGTCACCGACGACGCCCGGGTGCCGCTCACGGCGCTGGGCGCGGCGGAGGTGCTCGACGCGGAGGAGGCGCGGGCCTGGCGTACGTACAAGGCGGACACGCGCGCGTACATGCTGCTGCGGGGGTACATCCCGACGGCGGTGCGGGTGGAGGTCACGGATCCGGAGGATCCGACGCCGTATCTCTACCTGTCCACGCGGGAGCCGGAGCGGCTGGTGGCGGTGCTCCGGTCGGCGGCGGGCTGATTGCAGCGGCGAAGCGGCCCCGTGCCGGGCGGGAGGGGGAGCCTCAGCGGGGTACGGGCCTCAGCGCTCGCCGGGCGGCGGCGCGGCCGGGCCCGGCGACGTCTCCCCGGGGGTCGCGAGCTCGCCGGGTGCCGACGGCTTCCCGAGTGCCGGCGGCGCCTCGTCCGCGGGCGGAAGCGCGTCCCACGCCACCTGGCGGGCGCGCAGGTCGTCGCGGATTCGCGCGGCCAGCTTGCCGGTGTCCCTGCGGTTCATCAGCGCACCGGCGGCGGCGCCCATGAGGAACGGGGTGAGGCTGGGCAGGTTCCGCACGGTGCGCCTGAGGACCTGCTGGCGCAGCCGGCGGCGCATGGGGCCGCCGAGCACGGCGTCGAAGCTGACGCTGCCGGCGAGCACAGCGGTGTCGATGCCGCGCTCGTCGGTCCAGGCGCCGAGGTACGCCATGGCCCGCTGCCGCGCCGGGCCGGCCGCCCGCACCCCGTACACCTCGTGCAGCTCGGCGATCAGCTTCAGCTCTATCGAGGCCACCCCGACGATCTCGGCCGCCAGCTCGGCGGGCATGGCTGGCGGCGCGGGCATCATCGCCGCCGCTCCGATGCCCGCGCCGACCGTGGCGCTTCCCTTCACGGCTCCGGCGACCAGCCGGTCGGCGATCTCCTCCGGGCCGAGCCCGGGGAACTGCCGGCGCAGCGTCTCCAGGTCGCGGACCGGGACGCGCGGCGCGGTCTGGACGATGGCGTCCGCCACCCGCTCCAGCGCCGCCCGGACGCGCCGGTCGGGGCGCGTCCGCCGCAGGATCCCGGTCTTCGGCCCGGCGGGACCGGAGCCGGCCGTGGGGGCCACGGCCGGCCTCAGGCCGCGCAGTCGCGGCAGATCGGCTGGCCGTTCTTCTCGGCGGCCAGCTGGCTGCGGTGGTGCACGAGGAAGCAGCTCATGCAGGTGAACTCGTCCTCCTGCTTGGGCAGCACCCGGACGGCCAGCTCCTCGTTGGAGAGGTCCGCACCGGGCAGCTCCAGGCCCTCGTTGGCCTCGAACTCGTCGACGTCGACGGCGGCGGCCGACTTGTCGCTGCGCCGCGCCTTCAGCTCCTCGATGCTGTCTTCGTTGACGTCGTCGTCTGTCTTGCGTGGGGTGTCGTAGTCAGTTGCCATTCTCGCTCTCCCCCTCCGGGTGGTCAGTGAGTCTCCAGCGCTCGTAACGCATGAGAGGCCGGTCTTGTGCCCGACCCGAAGCGGAGATTTTGCCTCACATCAAGGTCTGTTACTCAATCGACACCCGGCCGCACCCCGCAGGGGTGATCGCGGCCGGACGGCGAAAGGGACCATACGCGGTCCCGGGCGCTTCTCGTGCACGCCACCCCGTGTACTTCCCGTCACCGCATCCTGCGGAAACGCGGATCTTACGGGCATTTACCGGAATGCGTCGATGACGCAGCGCACACGGCCGGGATGGGCGGAATGTGACCTATCACACAGTCTGCATGGGCAGCGCGACGCGAATCACCAGACCGCCGCCCTCGCGCGGCTGTGCGGTGACCGTCCCGCCGTGCGCACGGATGACGGATCTCACAATGGACAGCCCCAGTCCTACCCCCTTGTCACTGCCCGTACGCTCCGTACGCAACCGCCGGAACGGCTCGAAAAGGTTGTCCACCTCGTACGCGGGGACGACCGGCCCGGTGTTGGAGACCGTCAGCACGGCCATGCCGGGCTGCGCCTCCGTCGCCACCTCGACCCAGCCGTCCTCGGGGACGTTGTACCGCACGGCGTTCTGCACCAGGTTCAGCCCCACCCGCTCCAGCAGCACGCCGTTGCCCTGCACGTACGCGGGCTTGCGCACCCCCCGCAGCTCGACGCCGCGGGACTGCGCCTCGCCGCGGACCTGGTCCATCGCCTGGGAGGCCACCTCAGCGAGGTCGACGGGCTTCCTGTCGACGATCTCGTTCTCGCTGCGGGCGAGCAGCAGCAGCCCCTCCACCAGCAGCTCGCTGCGCTCGTTGGTGGCCAGCAGGGTCTTGCCGAGCTGCTGCAGCTCCGGCGAGGCGTCCGGGTCGGAGAGCTGGACCTCCAGCAGCGTGCGGTTGATCGCCAGCGGGGTGCGCAGCTCGTGCGAGGCGTTGGCGACGAAGCGCTGCTGGGCGTTGAAGGCCCGGTCGAGGCGGTCGAGCATGTCGTCGAAGGTGTCGGCCAGCTCCTTCAGCTCGTCGTCCGGGCCGTCCAGCTCGATGCGCTTGTGCAGGTCGGAGCCGGCCACACTGCGGGCGGTGCGGGTGATGCGGCCCAGCGGCGAGAGCACCCGGCCGGCGACGACGTAGCCGAAGGCGAACGCGAGCACCGTCATCCCCAGCAGCGCGAGCAGCGACTTGCGCAGCAGGGAGTCCAGGGCGAGCTGCCGGCGGCGCTCGATGCAGGCTTCGAGGATGTCGTTGAACTGGCTGTACGTCTCCGCGCCCGAGACGTCGGGGCACGTGTCGCTGGCCACCTTCACCGTGCCGCTGCTCTCCAGCAGCTGGAACGGGGTGGCGAAGCTGTCCAGGGCCGTGGCGGCCAGCAGGTAGATGATGGCCAGCAGCACCATGCCGGCCATCAGGAACATGCCGCCGTAGATCAGCGTGAGCCGGATCCGGATGGTCGGGCGCAGCCAGTACTGCGGCGCCACCTCCCGGGGGTCCCAGGTGGGCTTGGGCGGCGTGCCGGCGGGCAGCGCGTCCGGCGCCGGGCGTCTGTTGTCGTCCATGGGGCCATCCGTCGGGTGCGTGGGGCGTCGGGAGCGTCAGATGCGGTAGCCCGAGCCGGGGACCGTGATGATCACGGGGGGCTCGCCGAGCTTGCGGCGCAGCGTCATGACGGTGACGCGGACGACGTTGGTGAACGGGTCGGTGTTCTCGTCCCAGGCCTTCTCCAGCAGCTGCTCGGCCGAGACCACCGCGCCCTCAGCCCGCATCAGCACCTCCAGCACCGCGAACTCCTTCGGCGCCAGCTGCACCAGCTCCCCCTCCCGGTACACCTCGCGGCGGCCCGGGTCCAGCTTGATCCCGGACCGCTCCAGCACCGGCGGCAGCGCCTGCGTGCTGCGCCTGCCGAGGGCGCGCACCCGGGCGGTGAGTTCGCTGAAGGCGAACGGCTTGGGCAGGTAGTCGTCCGCGCCCAGCTCCAGCCCCTCGACGCGGTCCCTGACGTCGCCGGCCGCGGTCAGCATCAGCACCCGGGTGGGCAGGCCCAGCTCGACGACCCTGCTGCACACGTCGTCGCCGTGGACGAGGGGCAGGTCGCGGTCGAGCACCACGACGTCGTAGTCGTTCAGCTCGATGCGGTCGATGGCCGCCGCGCCGTCGTAGACGACGTCCACGGCCATCGCCTCCCGGCGCAGGCCAGTGGCCACCGCGTCGGCGAGCAGCTGCTCGTCCTCGACGACGAGTACGCGCACGGCGGGGTCCTCTCTCGTAGCTCCCGGGGGGCGAATCAGCCCTGGTGAACAGCTCCATCCTGCCTGCAATGGGCGTAAACCGGTGGTAAGCAGCCGGGCACCCAAAGATTCTCCGGATCCGATGTTTCCATCCCCAATGCTGCGGGGAGGACGATTCCACACCCGCCGATCACGTTTCCCAGCCTCCTTTCCCGGCATGGCACACAGGCTGTAGCCGGAGGGACGTTCTCCGTGATCAGACCCGTCGGCACACCCCCAGTGCCTCGACCCGCGACGAGGGGGCGTACACAATGGACGCATTCACCGCTGGCATTCTGCAGCGCATCAAGAAGGCCGAGTCCGAGCGGGACCGCGCCCGTGAGGAAGGTGACGAGTTCGGCGTCGAGGTCGAGCAGGAGGAGCTGGACGACCTGCGCCGGCTCGCCGCCGATCACGGTGTCGAGGTCGGAGCCCGCTCCGGAGTCTGACCCGCCCGCACCGACCGCCGCCCGACGACCCAGCCGCCCCGGCACCGCGACGGTGCCGGGGCGCACGTGTGCGGACCCGTCCGGGGACGGGGAACGGGGCGGGGCTTCAGTCGTGCCAGGCGCCCAGCTCGTCCAGCAGCGCCTGCAGCGGCTCGAAGAGCCCCGGCGCCGCGGCGACGGTCAGCTCCCCGTCCGGCCGCCGGCCCGGCCGGGAGCCGGTCAGCGCGCCGCCCTCGCGGGCGATGAGGTCGCCCGCGGCCAGGTCCCACGGGTTCAGGCCGCGCTCGAAGTAGCCGTCGAGCCGGCCGCAGGCCAGGTCGCACAGGTCGATCGCCGCGGAGCCGCCGCGGCGGATGTCGCGGACCTGCGGGATGAGCCGGCGGGCCACCTCGGCCTGGTGCGCGCGCACCTTGTGGACGTAGTTGAAGCCGGTGGAGACCAGCGCCCGGTCCATCGGCGGGGCCGGCCGGCAGCGCACCGGCTCGCCGTCCAGGAAGGCGCCGCCGCCGCGCACGGCGTGGTACGTCTCGCCCCGCATCGGCGCCGCCACGACGCCGACGACGGTCTCGCCCGCGTACTCCGCGGCGATGCTGACGGACCAGTCGGGGCGCCCGTAGAGGTAGTTCACGGTGCCGTCGATGGGGTCGACGACCCAGCGCACGCCGCTGGTGCCGGCCGTGCTCGCGCCCTCCTCCCCCAGGATCCCGTCGGCCGGCCGCCGCTCGGCGAGGAAGCCGGTGATCAGCTTCTCGGCGGCGAGGTCCATCTCGGTGACCACGTCGATGGCGCTGGACTTCGTCGCGGCCACGCCGAGGTCGGCGGGCCGGCGGTCGCGCAGCAGCTCGCCCGCGCGGCGCGCGGCCTCCAGGCCCAGGGCGAGCAGCTCGTCGTGGAGCACGGCGGAGGATTCGGCGGGGGACTCGGCGGCGGACTCGGGGCGGGGCTCGTCGGTCACGGTGCTCCTCGGTGCGCGTCTCGCGGGGGACGGGGGCGTACGGCGGCGGTACGGCGGCGCGGGGCCGCGGGGCCGCGGTTCAGTCCGCGCCCGCCGCCGCGGGCCGGGGCGTACGGGCCGGGCAGCAGCCCGCCGGGCAGACGTCGTGGCTCGGGCCCAGCCGCCCCATCGCCGGGCGCTCGACCGGCTCCCCGCGCTCGGCCGCAGCCCGCTCCAGTACCAGCTTCCGCAGCGTCGCGACGAACCGCGGCGCCGCCCCGACGGTCGCCGACCGCACCGCGGGCAGGCCCAGCTCGGCCGCCTTCGCCGCCGCCTCGGTGTCGAGGTCGTACAGGACCTCCATGTGGTCCGAGACGAAGCCGACCGGCACCATCACCACCGCGGGCGCGCCGGCGGCGTGCAGCTCTTCCAGGTGGTCGCAGATGTCCGGCTCCAGCCAGGGGATGTGCGGCGCGCCGCTGCGCGACTGGTAGACGAGCCGCCAGGGCCGCTCCACGCCCGTGAGCACCCGCACGATGTCCGCGATCAGCCCGGCGGCGTCCAGGTGCTGCGCGACGTAGGCGCCGCCGTCGCCGTGGGCCTCGGGGGGGCCGGAGGTGTCGGCCGCGACGGTGGGGATGGAGTGCGTGGTGAACGCCAGGTGGGCGCCGTCGCGTACGTCCTCGGGCAGCCGCTCCAGCGCGGCCTCCACGCCCGCGACCATCTCGCGGACGAAGCCGGGGGCGTTGTAGTAGTGCCGCAGCTTGTCGACGCGCGGCGGCTCCAGGCCCTCCGCGCTGAGTACGGCCAGCGACTCGGCCAGGTTCTCGCGGTACTGCCGGCAGCCCGAGTACGAGGCGTAGGCGCTGGTGACCAGCGCGAGCACCCGCCGGTGCCCGGCCTGCGTGATCTCCCGCAGGGCGTCGGTGAGGTACGGGGCCCAGTTGCGGTTCCCCCAGTAGACCGGGAGGTCGACGCCGGTCTCCGCGAAGTCCTTGCGCAGGGCGTCGAGCAGCGCGCTGTTCTGGGCGTTGATGGGGCTCACGCCGCCGAAGAGGAAGTAGTGCTCCCCCACCTCCTCCAGCCGCTCGCGCGGGATGCCGCGGCCCCGGGTGACGTTCTCCAGGAACGGGATGACATCGTCCGGGCCTTCGGGCCCGCCGAAGGACAGCAGCAGCAGGGCGTCGTACGGCTGGGGGGACGGCACGTCTGGCATGCCTTCGATCCTGCCATGCGCGGACCGCCCGCCCGAGCCGGGCACCCGCCCCGGGCGGGTCCGTACGCGTGAGTATCATCCTTCTGCAACCGGGGGCGGCAGGCGGGACGAAGGGCCGACGACGGCCGGTTCAGCGGATGGACGGCGGATGCAGCAGGTGATGAGCAGGAGGGCCCCGGGGGCCTGGCGCAACTGGGCGGGCACCGTCGCGGCGCGCCCCGTGCGCACCGCCAGCCCCGCGACCACCGCCGAGACCGCCGCCGCCGTACGCGCCGCCGCCGAGGACGGTCTGCAGGTCAAGGCCGTCGGTACGGGCCACTCCTTCACCGCCGCCGCGGCCACCGGCGGGCTCATGATCCGCCCGGAGCGGCTGGTCGGCGTCCACGAGATCGACCGGGAGGCCGGCACCGTCACCGTCGCCGCGGGCACTCCGCTGCACCAGCTCAACCAGACCCTCGCCGCCGCCGGCCTGTCGCTGACCAACATGGGCGACATCATGGCGCAGACCGTCTCCGGCGCCACCGCGACCGGCACCCACGGCACCGGCCGCTCCTCCGCCTCGCTGGCCGCCCAGATCACCGCGCTGGAGCTGGTCACCGCCGACGGCCGGGCGCGTACGTACACGGCGGCCGACACGGGCGCGGACGCGGCAGTCTTCGCCGCGGCCCGGCTGGGCCTGGGCGCGCTGGGCGTCGTGACGTCGCTGACGTTCGCGGTGGAGCCGGTCTTCCTGCTGACCGCGCAGGAGGAGCCGATGCCGCTCACCGACGTCCTCGCGTCGTTCGACGAGCTGGCGGAGGGCAACGAGCACTTCGAGTTCTACTGGTTCCCGCACACCGGCCGCTGCAACACCAAGCGCAACAACCGCAGCGTGGGCCCCGCGGAGCCGCTCGGCCGGATCGGCGGCTGGATCGACGACGAGCTGCTGTCCAACGGCGTGTTCGGGGCGGCGTGTGCGGTGGGGCGGGCGGTGCCCGCGACGATCCCGGGCATCGCGGCGGTCTCCAGCCGGGCGCTGTCGGCGCGTACGTACACGGACATCCCGTACAAGGTCTTCACCAGCCCCCGGCGGGTGCGGTTCGTGGAGATGGAGTACGCGGTGCCGCGCGCGGCGGCGGTGTCCGCGCTCCGGGAGCTGAAGGCGATGGTCGACCGGTCGGGGCTGCGGATCAGCTTCCCGGTGGAGGTACGGGTCGCGCCCGCGGACGACATCCCGCTGTCGACGGCGTCGGGGCGGGACACGGCGTACATCGCGGTGCACC
This sequence comes from Streptomyces synnematoformans, assembly GCF_039531005.1. Taxonomy (NCBI): domain Bacteria; kingdom Bacillati; phylum Actinomycetota; class Actinomycetes; order Kitasatosporales; family Streptomycetaceae; genus Streptomyces; species Streptomyces synnematoformans. Next base: position 2,943 of record NZ_BAAAPF010000189.1, on the reverse strand, counting down.
TGTACCGGGGGACGCCGCACCAGGCGTACTTCACGGCGGTGGAGCGGATCATGACGGCGCACGGGGGCCGGCCGCACTGGGGGAAGCTGCACAGCCGGGACGCGGGGTACCTGGCGGGCGTGTACCCGCGGTTCGGGGAGTTCACGGCGGTACGGGACCGGCTGGACCCCGGACGCGTGTTCGGCAACGACTACCTGCGGCGGGTGCTGGGGAGCTGAGCGCGCTCCCCCGCGACCCCGCCGTCCCGGCATCGACCCCGCAGTCCCGGCACCGCACCGCCGCGCTACTGCGTCGCCTCCGGGGCCGCCTCCCCGTCCTGCTCCGGGACCGCCGGCGACTCCCCCGTGCCCGGGCTCTCCGCACCGTCGCCGCCGGTCTCCGGCGCCGTCGGGGTGGGCGTGGGGGCCGGCGTGGTGCCGCCGCCGATGCCGGGGGCGTGGTCGCCGCCGTCGCCGGGCTGCGGCGGCGTGGGCGTGCCGCCGGGCTGCCGGGCGTCGTCGGCGTCCTCGCCTGCGGCTCCGTCCCCGGGCCGGGAGTCGGAGCCGGTGCCGGCGTCGGAGTCGGAGTCGGAGGAGCCGCCCGGCTCCCCGGTCTCCCCGGCGCCCGGCTCGGTGTCGTCGGTGGTGCCGGCGCCGCCGTCGTCGGCGGGCGGGGAATCCGACTTTCGTTCCCCGGGGCTGAAAGACGTGCCGGTGCGGTCGTCGCCCCAGGCGTTGGAGAGCGGGCCGCCGGTCAGCTTCTCGATGCCGAAGACCACGGCCATCACGGCGACGAACGTCCCGGCGGCGACGAGCCCGAGGCGCCGCCAGCCGCGGGCCCGGCCGCGGGTTCCGTGGGTGCTGGCGGCGCCGAAGACGCCGGTGGGGGCGGGTGCGTCCGGCCGGGGTGGCGCGGTGGGCAGGAGCCGGGTCGCGTCGTCGGCCGCGGGCCGTGCGGCGGGCAGCAGTTGCGTCGCGTCGTCCGCCGCCGGCCGTGCGAGGGGCAGCAGTTGCGTCGCGTCGTCGGCCGCGGGGCCGGCGTCCGGGAGCGGCTGCGTCCCGTCCCCGGCGGCCGGCGGCACGGTGCTGAGCAGCTGCGTCGCGTCGTCCGCCCGGTTGCGTACGGGCGCCGGCAGCGGCGTCGTCTGCTTGTGCAGCGCCTTCGGTCCCGCGACCGCCGCGTCCTTCAACTGCTCCCCGGTGCGCCGGAAGACGTGCTGGAAGAGCGCGCCGCCCGCCGTGGCGCCCACGCTGACCACGCCGGCGCCGATGATCGTGCCGTACACGCCCATGCTGGACGCGAGGAACGCCGCCACCATCGTGGCCGACGCACCGCCCGCGACCTGGGCGCCGCTCAGCTCGATCCGGCTCCTGCGCCGCTCCTCGCCGTCGTCCGCCGCCGTCCTGTCCGCCGTGCTCCGCATCTCCATCCCAAGATCGCTCCGATGGCCTCTCGCCCACCTGAACGACCCCGCCGACAGACCCGATAGTTCCGATTCCGGGGAATCTGTGATGCAACGCACCTCTTGATCGAACCGGGGCGCAACCGGCAGACTCAACTGCCTTGCAACGTTCGACGTTCGGTGGCGCGCCGGTCCACCCGCATGGCTCGAATGGAGTACTGTGGGCGAGCCAGTGCTCCGGTGTCCGTCCGACGGCGGCGATCACGGCCGCTGCGTTGCAAACGCATAACCGTTTCATAGCGGCGCATCGGGTTCCAAGACCCGACACGCCGGGCAACTCAGCAATGTTGTGGCAGGCTGCACCCGGGCAGGCCACACTCGACTAGCGGAAAGAGCAGCGACGCACCGAACGTCGGCAGGCACCACCGGGAGGTTCCCATGCCCGAACTGCGTGTCGTGGCGGTCAGCAACGACGGCACACGGCTGGTGCTGAAGGCTGCGGACAGTACGGAGTACACCCTTCCGATTGACGAGCGCCTGCGCGCCGCGGTGCGCAACGACCGTGCGCGGCTCGGCCAGATCGAGATCGAGGTCGAGAACCACCTGCGCCCCCGCGACATCCAGGCCCGGATACGGGCCGGGGCGTCGGCGGAGGAGGTCGCCGCGCTCGCCGGGATCCCCGTCGACCGCGTACGGCGCTTCGAGGGCCCGGTGCTGGCGGAGCGGGCGTTCATGGCCGAGCGGGCCCGCAAGACGCCCATCCGGCGGCCCGGCGAGAGCGCCGGTCCGGCGCTGGGCGAGGCGGTCGCCGAGCGGCTGCTGATGCGCGGCGCGGACAAGGACTCGACGCGGTGGGACTCCTGGCGGCGGGACGACGGCACCTGGGAGGTGCTGCTCGTCTACGTCGTCGCCGGTGAGCCGCACAACGCCGGCTGGACGTACGACCCGCCGCGGCGGCTCGTCCAGCCCGTCGACGACGAGGCGCGGGCGCTGATCGGCGAGGCCGACGCCTCGCCGGACCCGAGCCTGCCCTTCGTGCCGAAGATCGCGCGGCTGCCGCGGAGCCCGGAGCGCACGTCCGACACCGGGCGCGGCGACCGGGACAGGGACCGGGACGCCTCCGCCGAGGACCGCGGGGACTCCCTGACCAGCCTGCTGGAGGCCGTGCCGAACTTCCGGGGCGACCTGGTCGTGCCGGACCAGTCCGCGTCGGCGTCCACGGCGACCTCCGACGGCGCGGCCGGGTCCGCCGGCGCCGGGACCAAGCCGGGTCCGGTGCACGGGCCGGTCCCCGGGCCGCCGCCCGAGGAGGAGCCCGAGCCCGCGGTGGAGGAGGAGCCGCCGGCGCCCGCGGCCAGCGCGGGTTCGGCGTACGCGGACGTGCTCATGCCGCGGAGCGTCTCGGCCCACCGGGACCGGCTGACGGGGCAGACGGACCGGCAGGCAGAGGCCGACGGCGTGCGGCCGGGCCGGCGGGCCGCGGTGCCCAGCTGGGACGAGATCGTGTTCGGGAGCCGGCGCAAGAAGCCGGAGTAGCCGACCGCTCGGGCGCGGGGCGTACG
>NZ_BAAAPF010000188.1:0-14402 GCF_039531005.1 Streptomyces synnematoformans | reverse complement strand
CCCGGCGGCTCCGGCGGCGGGGGGGGGTCCGGGGCGTACGGCCAGCCGGGCGCATCCGCCGACGGGCCGTCCGGCGGCCCCGCCGGGCGGTGCAGGGCGCGGACGCGGACCGTGCCGTCCCGGTCCTCCGGGGCGGCCGCGGTGTCGACCCGTACGTCGTCCAGGGTGAACCCGGGCGGCAGGTCGACCGACTCGGCGCAGTACACCAGCGGGCCGCGCTCGACCGCGACGCAGCCGCGCAGCGCGTCGACGCGGGGGTCCGGCCAGGTGAAGCGGGGGGTCACGGGCAGGTGCAGGCGGATCTCCTCGCCCGGCACCAGCGCGCGGTCCACCACCGCCGCGCCCGGTGCCACCGGGCGGCGCGTCCCGCCCTCGTGGAGCACCGCGCCGCGGGCCCACGCGGGCACGCGCAGCCGCAGCGCCACCGCGCCGGCGGGCGCGTCCAGCACCCGGATCACCACCGGTCCGGCCGCCGGGTACGCCGTCTCCACCGCCACGGCGACGGTCCGGCCGTCGCCCAGCTCCGCGGTGATCCGGCCGCTCGCGTACTGCAGCACCGTCAGGTCCCGCGGTCCCGCCGTGGCCAGGTACGTGTGCCAGGCGGCCAGGGTGCGGGCGACGTTGGTGGGGCAGCAGGAGACGTCGAACCAGGCCGCCCGGGTGCCGCCCGCGGCGCGCGGGCTGACGTCGCCGTCGGCGGCGGCCTCGCGGGGCTCGCCCGCCGTGCGCTGCTGGAGGGGGTTGGCGTAGAAGAAGGCGCGGCCGTCGGCGCGCGGGGAGGTGGCGACGACGTTGAAGAACGTGCGCTCCATCAGGTCGGCGTAGCGCATGTCGCCGGTGGCCAGGTGCAGCCGCCAGGACACGTGCACGGACGCCACGCCCGCGCAGGTCTCGCAGTACGCGCGGTCCGGCGGCAGCTCCCAGTCCTCGCCGAAGCCCTCGTCCTGGTGCCGGGAGCCCATGCCGCCGGTCAGGTGGGTGCGCCGGGCCACGGCACGGGTCCACTGCCGCTCGACGGCGGCGAGCAGTTCGCGGTCGTCGCGCTCGACGGCCACGTCCACGGCGCCGGCCGCCAGGTACAGCTGCCGCACGGCGTGGCCGCGCCAGGTGTCGGCCTTGCGGACGGGCACGTCGTCCTGGAAGTAGCCGGCGCTGCCGATGCCGAAGGGCACCTTCAGGGTGCGGTGGCCGCGGCGGTCGAGGAACAGCCGCGCCTGGTCGACGTAGGCGGGTTCGCCGAGGGCGCGGCCCAGTTCGGCGAGGCCGGTCTCGATCTCGGGGTGGCCGCAGACGGCGCCGCGGCCCGCGGGGCCGAAGGCGGCGCAGACGTGGTCGGCGGCGCGGCGGGCGACGGCGACGAGGTCGTCCGCGCCGGCGGTGCGCAGCCGGGCGACGGCGGCCTGCAGCAGGTGCCCGGTGCAGTACAGCTCGTGGCCGAACTCCAGGTCGCTGTAGCGCGGCGGGCGGCCGGGGTGGCCGTAGCAGGTGTTGAGGTAGCCGTCCGGGTCCTGGGCGGCGGCGATGCGCGCGGTGAGCCGTCGTACGGCGGCGTCGCAGCCGGGGTCGCCGGTGCGGCCGTACTCCCACGCCAGCGCCTCGACGAGCTTGTAGACCTCGGAGTCGGCGAAGGACCAGCCGGTCCGGTCCGCGCCCGGCCCGCCGGCGGCGACGCGGTCGAAGTTCGCCAGCCAGCCGAGCCGCTCCAGCCACTCCTCGCAGTGCGGCAGCGTGGCGGCCGCGTTGGTCTCCTGCAGCCCCGCCCAGAACCCGCCGGGCGTGAGCGTCACCTCCGCGAGCCCCAGCGGGCGCCGGGCGCCGCGGGTGGGGACGGCCGGCCGGCCCCCCTTCGGGTCGGTGCCGCCGGCCGGCTCCGCCGCCTGTGCGTTCTCCGTCACGAGGCCGCCGCCCCCACCCCGGCGCCGGCGCCGCCCGCGCCCGTATCCGCGCCGAGCGGCACGTCGGCGCCTTCGCGGGTGAAGACGGGGATCCGGTCGAGGGGGGCGGCGGCGGTGACCGTGCCGCCGCCGTCGTACGTCTCGCCGGTGGCGGCGCAGACCCAGCGGGTGCCGGCCGGCAGGTACACCTCCCGGTCGCGCCGCCCCGCCTCGGCGACCGGCGCGACGAGCACGTCCGGGCCGAAGAGGAAGGCGTCGTCGACCTGCCACGCGCGCGGGTCGCCGGGGTAGTCGACGAAGAGCGGCCGCATCGGGGGCAGGCCGGTGCGGGCGGCGGCGGCCATCTGCTCGTGCAGGTACGGGCGCAGCCGCTCGCGCAGGTGCAGCAGCCCGGCGATGATCCCGTACGCCTCCTCGCCGTACGACCAGACCTCGTTGGGGCCGCCGGTCTGCGCGTACGAGGTGGGGGTGCGCGGCTCGCGGTCGCCGTGCAGCCGGAACAGCGGGCAGAAGACGCCGAACTGGAACCAGCGGACCAGCAGCTCCCGGTACGCCGGGTCGCGGGCGTCGCCGCCGTGGAAGCCGCCGATGTCGGTGGTCCACCAGGGGATGCCGGAGAGCGCGACGGCGAGGCCGGCGCGTATCTGCTGCCGCAGCGAGGCCCAGGTGGCGGGGATGTCGCCGGACCAGAGCGCGGCGCCGTACTTCTGCGCGCCCGCCCACGCGGAGCGGCACAGCAGCACGGCCGGCCCGGCGGAGTCGGCGGCCATGCCCTCGGCGAAGAGGCGGGCGTTGTCACGCGGGTAGACGCCGGCGGTCTCCGCTCCGGGGCCGGCGTAGAGGGCGAGGTTCTCCGGCTGGGCGGGGCTCAGCTCGGGCTCGCAGGCGTCCAGCCAGAAGACCCGGATGCCGAGGTCGCGGTAGCCGCGCCGGACCCGCTCCCACACGAACTCCCGGGTCTCCGGGTTCGTCGGGTCGTAGAAGGCGACGGGCATCGGCGCGGCCATGCCCTTGTCCTGGATGGTCTGGTGGCACTCCACGCCCTGCGCGGTGCCCGCGAGCAGGCCGCGGTCGCGGTAGTCGGGGTAGGAACCGGCGAGCGGCGAGACGGTGGGCCAGACCGAGACCATCAGCTCCACGCCCTGCTCGGCGAGTTCTTCCACCATCGCCCCGGGGTCGGGCCACTCGGCCGGGTCGAAGCGGTAGTCGCCCATCGCGGTCCAGTGGAAGTAGTCGGCGACGATGACGGACAGCGGCAGGCCGCGGCGGCGGTGCTCGCGGGCGACGGCGAGCAGCTCGTCCTGGTCGCGGTAGCGCAGCTTGGACTGCCAGAACCCGGACGCCCAGCGCGGCAGTTCCGGCGGGTGGCCGGTGGCGTCGGCGTAGCGGGCGAGGATCCCGGCGGGGGTCGGCGCGGCGGTGAGCCAGTAGTCGATCTCCCGGGCGCGGCCGGCCTGCCAGCGGGTGGCGTTCTCGGCGAACTCGGCCCGCCCCACCGCGGGCAGGTTCCACAGCAGCCCGTAGCCGCGGCTGGAGAGCACGAACGGGATGGACACCTCGCCGTTGCGGTGCACGAGGTCGAGGGCCAGGCCCTTGAGGTCGAGCCGGCCGTGGGTCCGCTGGCCCATGCCGTGGAGCCGCTCGCCGTCGTACGCGGCGAACTGCTGGTGGATCTCGTACGCGCCCCCGCCACCGCCGCCGTCGCCGCGGAAGACGCGGGCGCCGGGCAGCCAGAAGTGCTCGCGGCTCTCGGCGAGCAGCTCGGCGCCGGTGCTCGTGCGGGTGAAGGTGAGCAGCGGCTCGGGGTGGGCGGCGCGGCGGTCGAACGCGGCCGTGACGGTCAGCTCGCCGTGGACGAGGACTGCACGGTCGACGTCGGCGTCGCCGTCGGCGTCGACCCGCGGCGGCGGGGACGGCGGCGGTCGGTCGAGCGCGCCGTGGCTCTCCGCCGGGAGCCGGAACGGCGCCGCCCGTACGCGGACGCTGTCGGCGCCCCACGCCTCGACGGTCAGCACTTCGTGCCGGTGGCGGATCTCCATGCCGGTCGGGGTGGGTCGGAAGCTCACCATGGACGCGGGCTCCTCACAGCCGGGTTCCTCTCGGTCGGTCCTTGACGGCGCGGTCGGTTCTCGGGCGGCTCGGTCAGTCCTTGACGGCGCCCGCGGTGACCCCGCCGGCGACGAAGCGCTGGGCGACGACGAGCAGCACGGCCGCGGGCACGGACGCGACGACGGCGGTCGCCATGATCGAGTTCCATTCGGTGGTGTTGTTGCCGATGTACTGGTAGATGCCGAGGGTGATGGGGATCGCGTCGGCGTTGCGGCTGAGGGTGGAGGCGAAGATGAAGTCCGACCACGCCCACAGGAACGCGAACAGCGACACGGTCAGCGCGGCGTTGCGGCTCAGCGGCAGGACCACGGAGACGAAGGTGCGCCAGGCGCCGGCCCCGTCGATCTTCGCGGCGTGCATCAGCTCCTGCGGGATGCCGGCCATGAAGGCGGTCAGCACCATGACGCCGAAGGGCACGGCGATGGTGGAGTCGGCGAGGATCAGCCCCCAGACGGAGTTGAGCCAGCCGAGCCGCACGTAGACGGCGTAGAAGCCGATCGCCATGACGACGCTGGGGATCATCTGCGCGGCCAGCAGCACGAAGGACAGGCCGGTCGCGCCGCGCGGGCGGAGCTTGGCCAGCGAGTACGCGGCGGGCGCGGCGACGGCGAGGGTGAGCGCCACGCAGCCCAGGCCGATGGCGAGGCTGGTCGTCAGCGCCGGCAGCTGGTCGCGCAGCACGTCGGCGTAGCCGGCGAACGTCGGGTCGCGGGGGAACCAGTGCGGCGGGTCGGCCCGCATGTTGCCGGTCTTGGTCAGGGAGACGTTGACCATCCAGTAGACGGGGAAGAGCAGCACCGCGGTGAAGAGGATCCCGAGCGCCGTCTGCCACCGGGCGCGGCGGCGCGCCCGTGTCCGGTACGCCGTCATGACCACTCCTGTCGGCGCTGGAGGCGGAGGTAGAGGAGGCCGAAGGCCAGGGCCATGAGGATGAGCAGGTTGCCGAGGGTGGCCGCGGGCGAGAAGTCCGGCAGGCCGGTGCCGAACGCCTCGCGGTAGGACCAGACGGCGAGGGTGGTGGAGGAGGTGCCGGGGCCGCCGGTCGTCATGATCCAGATGATGTCGACGACCTTGAGCGTGTAGACGAGGCCGAGCAGCAGGGTGATCGCGGAGACCGGGCGCAGCATCGGCAGGGTGATCCGCCAGAACTGCTGCCAGGCGTTCGCGCCGTCCAGCGCGGCGGCCTCATACAGCTCGTCCGGGATGTTCTGCAGCCCGGAGTAGAGGATGACGAGGTTGAACGGGATGCCGAGCCAGATGTTCGCGACGATCACGGAGGTCAGCGCCCAGCCGGGGTCGGTCAGCCAGTTGACCTGCCCGATGCCGAACGCCTCCAGGGCGGCGTTGACGATCCCGTTGTCGCTGTTCAGCATCCACGCCCAGGTGGAGCCCGAGACGATCAGCGGCAGCAGCCACGGGATCAGGAACATGCCGCGCAGCAGCCCGGACAGCGGGAAGTTCGCGCGGAAGAAGACCGCGAGCGCCAGCCCGACGGCGTACTGCGCGGCGATCGAGACGAAGGTGAAGACGAGCGTGTTGCGCAGCGCGGTGCCGAAGGCGTTGGCGCCCACCACGTCGCGGTAGTTGGCGAGGCCGGTGAACTCGGCGCCGCCCTGCACGAAGGAGCGGACGGTGTACTCGTGCAGGCTGAGGTCGACGTTCCGGTAGAGCGGATAGGCGTAGAAGGCCAGCAGGTACGCGACGAGCGGCAGGAGGAACGCGAACGCGGCCCACTGCGTCGAGCGCCCGCGGACCCGCGGGCGCCGGGCGGCGGCCGGCTTCGCCGGTCCGCCCGGGGTGGTGGTCTCCATGGGTGCGACTCCCCGGGCGGCGGTCAGCCGGCCTCGTCCTCGGCGGCGGCCTGGGCCTCGCGCAGCGCGTCGGCGGGGCTCGCGGAGCCGCTGAGTGCCTTCTGCACGGCGGTCCACAGCGGCTCGGAGATCTTCGGGTAGTCGGTGCCGAGGTTGTCGCCGGTACGGCCGCGGGCGGTGCGTACGGCCTCGACCCACGGTTCGAGTTCGGCGTTCTCCTGGAGCAGTTGCTCCTGCCCCGCCTTCGTCGGCGGGATGTAGTACGCGAAGGTCGTGGCCGTCTCCACCATGCCCTCGGGCGTGGTCATGCACTCGACGATCTGCTGGGTGACGTCGTACCGGGAGCCGTCGTCCTGTACGGGTGCGGTGATGAACTCGCCGCCGGTGGGGGTCGGCGCCACGCCGCCGTCCCGGCCGGGGATCTGCACGACGCCGGTGCGGAAGTCCGCCTCGGCGGCGCTGTTGACCTGCCAGGTGCCGTTCACGCCGAAGCCGAAGTCGCCGGTGAGGAACTCCTCCCAGGTGGTGTTCTGGGAGTTGTTGATCACCGAGTTGGGCGCGTAGCCCTTGTCCAGCCAGCCGGTCCACAGCTCCAGCGCCGTCGCGGCCTCCGCCGAGTCGAGGTCGCGCAGGTCGGCGCCCGCGCCCCAGAACCAGGGCAGGAACTGGAAGGAGCCCTCCTCGGTGTTGGTGCCGGCGAAGGTGATGCCCTTGTGCCCGGCGTCGGTGACCTTCTTCAGCGCGGCGGTGAGCGTGTCCCAGTCCTTGATCGCGGCGGGGTCGACGCCGGCGTCGTCGAGGACGTCGGCGTTGTAGTAGAGGCCGAGGGTGTTGGCGCCGATGGGGATGCCGTACGCCTTGCCGTCGACGACGCCCGCCGCGAGGAGGTTCTCGTCCACGCCCGCGGTGTCGAGGCCGAACTCGTCCATCGTGGTGAGCATCCCGGTGTCGGCGAGGGTGGAGACGGCCGGGTTGTCGATCAGGATGACGTCCGGCGCCGTGCCCTCCTGGGCGGCGAGCAGCGCCTGGTTCGTCAGGGCGGTGGTGTCGTACGCGGTGCGTTCGATGGTCACACCGGCCTCGTCGCCGCACGCGGCCACCCGCTTCGCCCAGTCGGAGCCCTTGGCGTGCTGCGGGTAGGGGTCCCACCACGTGTAGGTGCCGTCCGACTGGTCGCCGCCGGAGCCGCCGGTGTTGGACGAGCAGGCGGTCGGTGCCGTCATGACGAGGAGCGCGGCGCCCAGGACGCCGGCTGCGCGGACCGGGGTGGACAGGGATATCACGGTCTTCCTCCTTGGCCGTGCGGATCTGGTGGTGTGCCGGGGCCTGCCGTGCGGGCGGTGGGGGGCGCGCCGGTGCTGCCCCGGTCGACGAGTTCGGGCGGGACGAGCCGCAGCACGTGCGGCTCGTCCCGGGCCAGCGGATCGGTGATCCGGCGGACGAGGTGGCGTACGGCCATCTCGCCCAGCAGGTCGGGGGCGGACTCGACGGACGAGAACGGCAGCGAGAAGGTGCGGGCGAACTCGTCGGAGTAGCGGCCGATGACCGACAGGTCCCGCGGGGCCCGCAGGCCGCGGGCGTGCAGCACGGACGGCAGGGCCGCGGCGGCGGCCTCGTTGTTGAGCAGCAGCCCGGTCGCGGCCGGGTGGGCGTCGAGCAGCGCATGCAGGTCCCGGCCGACGTCGGGCTGGCGGGACGGGCCGAAGGCCGCGTGCAGCCCGATGCCGCGGGCCGCGGCCTGCTGCACCACCGCGTCCTGCAGCCGCCACACGTACGCGCCGCCCCGCTCGACGACGTGCTCCGGCTGCGAGACGAGGATCAGCTCGCGGTGGCGCAGCCGGTGCATGTGGTCGACCATCGCCCGCCCGGCCGCGGCGAAGTCGAGGTCGAAGACGTCGACGCCGGACGGGTCGCCGGGCAGCCCGACGAGCGCCCCGGGCTGGGGTGCGGCGCGCAGCAGCGGCAGCCGGGCGTCGTCCTGCGCGACGTTGAGCAGGACGACGCCGTCGACCATGCGGGAGTCCGTGATCCGGCGCAGCGCCCGGGCCCCGTCCGCCTCAGTGACGAGCAGGGTGTCGTAGCCCAGCTCGCGGGCGGTGTCGGAGACGCCCAGCATGTACTGGAGCATGGCCGGGGCGAACTCGTCCGCGTGGAACTGGGCGAGCAGCCCGACGACCCGGGTCTCCGCGGTGGCCAGCGCCCGGGCGCCGGCGTTGGGCGTGTAGCCCAGCTCCCGCGCCGCGTCGGCCACCCGCTGCCGGACCTGCGCGGAGATGGACCGCTTGCCGGACAGCGCGTACGAGGCGGTGCTGCGGGATACGCCGGCGGCGCGGGCGATGTCGCCGATCGTGACCATCGGACTCCTTGGTGCGTGTGCGGTGCGTGCGGTGCGGGTTACGGCCGTTCGGCCGCGAACGGCGCGAGCGTGATCCTGTCGAGCACCGGCGCGTACGGCGAGCGCAGCAGGATCCCGGGCCAGGTGTCGGAGGCGTACGACTCGCCGTCGAAGTTCGGCAGCTCCTCGGAGCGGAACGCGATCGTGTTCTCGCCCGGGTCCAGCCGCACCGGCACGGTCAGCTCCCAGAAGTTGTTCTCGTGGAACGAGTGCGGGAACGTCACGCGCCGCGCCTCGCCGCCGTTGACGGACACGTCGGCGTGCCGGACGAGCGGGTCGGGGTTGTAGTGCGTGGCCTCGGACTGCTCGGGGTTGGCGTACCGGACGCGCATGGCGTACAGGCCGGCCGCGTCGGCGGTGACGTGGAAGACGGCGGTGTTGCCGTTGCCCGGCTCGCCGCCGACGCCCCGCACCGCCCTGCCGCCGTCGGCGAGGGAGAAGCCGGCCGCCGCGGCGGTGCCGGTCAGCTCGGCGTCCTCCGCCTGGTACTCCCGCGCCGGCAGCGCGCCGGTGCCGGGGGTGACGGCGAGGTGGTCGACGAGCGTGGTGCCGGCGGTGCCGGTGACGGTGACCTTGTTGACGCCGCCGGAGAGGGAGACGGCCGCCGCGCCCGACGCCGCCGTCACGTCCCGCACGTCCCGGCCGTTGACGGCGAGCCGGGCCTGCCCGTCGCCGAGGGCGGCGACGTCGAGGGCGGCCTCGGCGTCGGCCTCCGCGTAGACCCAGAACGTCGCGGTGTCGCCTGCGGCGAGCCTCGCGGCGCCGGAGCCGGTCACGGCGGCGCCCGGCGGCAGGTCGTAGCCGGGACCGCCGCCGTCGAAGGCGGCGAGCTCGCCCTCGTAGACCGCCCGGTCGGCGCCGGGGGCGGGCCGGGAGAGGGTGATGCGGTCGATGATCGCGTCGCCGCTGGTGGCGCCGGTGCCGTCGAGGCTCTGCGCGGCGAGGGAGACGGTGTGCCGGCCCGCGGTCAGCTCGACGGTGGTGTCGGCGTGGTCCCAGACCACCCACTTGTACCCGAGCGGCAGGTGCAGCTCCTGCTCGGCCGCGCCGTCGACGCGGAGGAACACGTTCGTCGGCCCCTGTTCCTGTACGAGGCCGTAGGTGTTGAGGGAGTTGGCGAAGACGCTGAGGTCGTACGTGCCGTCCTCGGGGACGTCGACGGTGAAGTCGAGCCGCCCGTCGGAGCCGGTCCTGAGGCCGCCGACGTTGTAGCCGCCGGAGGTGTAGAACTTCGACACGTCCTCCGGCGAGCCCTCGGGCCCGTTCCTGCTGTAGCCCGAGCCGGTGTACGCGGCGTCCTCGGCCTCGTAGCTGCCCTGCCAGCGGGTGCGCGGGGTCTGGCCGGGCGGCCCGCCGCCGCTGCCGGCCGGGGTGAGGACGATCTCGTACGCGGACGACTCCTCCAGCGCCGGCAGGTCGCCGCCGAAGTCGAACGCGACCGAGCCGTCCCGCACGGCGACGTCGGCCTCGGCGACGACGTCCGGCCGGTCGGAGTCGCCGATCTGGCCGGTCCACGGGATCTCCCGGACCCAGGCGTGCACGGTGTCGCCGAAGACGTCGGCGGGCACGTTGTCGAAGCGGATGAGGCCCGTGCCGTCCGAGCCGCCGAACAGGGTCCGGGCCTGGCGCTTCTCCCGGTCGAGGGTGGCGACGCCCTGCATCGTGTAGTTCTGGCCGGGCGAGGGCGGGGTGACCTCGACGGTGTGCCCGGACATGGCGCCGTAGGCGTTGAAGAGCCACCACTGGCCGTTGCCGCGGTTCGACTGGACGGCCGAGTCGGAGAGGTTGCCGTCGATGTTCCAGTACGCCATGTCGGCGTCGACCTTCGACTCCTCGATCGCGGAGATCCACTGGATCATCTGGCCCGGGACGGAGGTGTGGTAGTTGAAGGCGTACTCGTTGACGTTGACCGGCAGCGGCGTCCTGTCCTCGTACGGGGTGCCGGCGAAGATCTCCCGCTCCCAGTCGCGGTAGCGCGCGACGCTCGTGCGCACCTGCTCGGGGTGGCTCAGCTCGTGCCAGGTGACGACGTCGGGGACGGTGCCGGCCTCGATGGTGTGCCGCAGGAAGCCCCGGACCTGCTCGTACAGGATGCTGGTGTTGGGCCCGGCGATCCGGGCGGCCGGCATCTTCCCCTTGATCAGCCGGTAGAAGTCATCCCAGACGGCGAAGTAGTCCGCGGGGTCGTCGAGCCAGCTGGTGCCGTCGTAGCTCCACTCGCCGGTGCCGAACATGTTGCCCTCGGGCTCGTTGAACGGCACGAAGACGATGTTGTCCCGGTACTCCGCGGGCAGTTCGAGGACCTGGTCGACCTGCTTGGCGATCTTCTCCCGGTAGATCCGCACCTTCTCCCGCGGGGTGTCGCCCTCCCACTGGTACGGGAAGCCGCGGTGGATGTCGGTCATGTAGACGTACACGTCGCCGTCGGTGGAGTCCGCGAGCGGCCTGACGACTTCGAGCGCGTCCGCGCCCGGGTGCTGCGGTCCGTCCTGCGCCTTGGTGGAGACGGTCCGCAGGTTCATGCCCTCGATGAGGTTGTTCGTCGGCACGTCCTGCCCGTAGAGGCCGTAGAGCGTGCCGGCGGCGCCGCCGTGGAACGGACCGGTGTCCGTCGCCAGGTCGACGGTCAGCTCGCCTTCGGCGGCGGACGCGCCGGACGCGCCGGACGCGCCGGGCGTTCCGAGGCCCGCGGTCAGCAGGGCCGCGCCCACGGCGGCGGTCAGCGCCGCGCGCAGCGCGGGACGGGCCCGTGTTGCTCTCGTACTCACCATCGTCACTGCTCCCTGTGCGTCGTCATGGGGGGCGAACCGGTTCGACAGTGCCAGGCACGCGCGTTGTCGAACCGGTTCGACGGTGGAGCCCCGCCACCCTCCCCGTCCCGGGGAAACGCGGGCGGCCCGCTCCTGACGTTCGAGATTTCAGACGCAATACGAGATTTCGTCTCGGCGAGAATGGCCCCTGCCCGTCCCGGCGTCAACACCCGTGACACGGCGGGTTCCCCCGGATGACGGCCGGGGGCGGCAGCCTGGGGTGGCGGCCGGGGGTGGCGCGGCGGCCCGCGGCGGACCGGCCCGCCACCCGTCAGCTGAAGACGATCATCGAGCCCTGCGCCAGGCTCCGCGTCGCCGCCGCGTGCAGCCCCAGCCACACGTGCCGCTCCTGCGCGAACTCCCCGCCCCCCGTCGGCGCCGTCGCCGCCGGCTCCGACAGCTCCGTCGGCCCCGGCGGCGGCGCCGGGGGCGGCGGGGGGTTGTCCGGGTCGATGCCGATCACCGGGGCGACGGCGACGAGTTCGCGCACAAGCCCCTGCGCCGAGCCCAGCGGCCCGCCGCCCGCGAGCAGCTCCTCCGTGACGAGCGGGTGCGGGAAGTCGACGGGCACGTACGCACCGGCGTGGTCGTAGTGCCAGACCAGGTGCGACTGCTGCGCGGTGGCCTCGAACATCTCCAGCAGCTGCTCGTAGTCCCCGCCCAGCTCGCCGACCGGCGTGACCTCCAGGCCGCACAGCTGCAACAGGTACGCGCGGCGCAGGAAGTGGAGCGCGTCGTAGTCGAAGCCGGCGACCGGGGCGACGTCCCCGGACAGCCCCGGCATGTAGCTCTGCACGGGCACCGGCGGCAGCCCCGCCTGTGCCAGCGCGTCGTCGTAGGCGGCGATCTCCTCGGCGAAGGGGTTGTCGGGGCTGTGGCACAGCACGTCGACAAGGGGCACCAGCCACAGGTCGCAGGCCAAGCGGAACGCTCCTTAACTGCGCGGTCGGGCTCAGGGTAGCCGCTGCCGGCGGCCCGGCAGCACCCCCCGGCCGGGTACCGCGCCCGCCCCCGCCGGGTCTCGGCCAACACGCCGGGCGCGCTCAGGGCGCCGGCCGGGTGCGGCCGGGCCGCCGGAGGCCCGCGCTCAGGGCGCCGACCGGGCACGACCGGCCGGTCAGCCGCCTGCGAGCCGCTCGATCAGCTCCAGCGAGTGCCGGTTGTACGTGCGTACGACCTCCTCAGCGGCGGCGACGTCGCGGCGCTCTATGGCCTCGACGAGCCGCATATGCCCCTGCCAGAACGTGCCGGGCACGCAGTCCTCGCTCGCCCCCCGGAGGTACGGCACCGCGAACACCCAGCAGTGCACCCGCACCCGCTCCAGGAACTCGGAGATGTAGTCGTTACCGATCAGCCCGGTGATCTCACGCCAGAAGCGCAGGTCGTAGTGGACGAGCACGTCGAGGTCGCCGGCCTTCGCCGCCCGCTCCGCCTCCTCGCCGCGGCGCCGCATCGCGGTCAGCGCGGCGGGCGCGGGGTCGACGACGTGCGGCGGGTCGCCGCGGAAGACGCCCAGCTGGACGACGGTGCGGGCGTCGGTCATGGCGCGGTAGTCGTCGAGGGTGAAGGCGTGCACGCGGTAGCCGCGGTGCTGCTCGACGTCGAGGAGCCCCTGGGCGGAGAGGTCGACCAGGGCCTCGCGTACGGGGGTTGCGGAGACCCCGTACTGCTCGGCTATCTCGCCGACCGTGATGTGCTGCCCGGCCGCGAGCCGGCCGGCCAGGATCTCGTCGCGCAGGGCGTCGGCGATCTGTGCACGCAGCGTCTCGCGCCGGACCACGGCGCCTGCGGGGGTCATGCGGTGGCCCTTCCTGACGGGGATGCACCCACACGATAAGGGCAGCGGTCGAGGGCGATTGACAGCATGCTGTCCATTCGACAGTATGCTGTCAATAAACGAAGGAGACACCGTGGCCCGCAGAATCGTTCACCTTGCCGTCTACGACACGCTCGCCGACTGGGAGACCGGACACGCCGTCGCGCACATCCGGGAGACGTCGCTGCACCGCCCGCCGCGCGACACGTACGAGGTCGTCACCGTCGGCCCCGAGGCCGGCCGCCCGGTGACCACGATGGGCGGCGTGCGCATCCTGCCCGACCTGGCGCTGGACGACCTGCGCCCCGAGGACAGCACACTCCTGATCATGCCGGGCGCCACCCTCTGGGACACCGGCGGCGAGCTGGCGCCGTACGCCCGCGGGGCCCGCGCGTTCCTGGCCGCGGGCGTGCCGGTGGCGGCGATCTGCGGCGCGGTCGCCGGCCTCGCCCGGGAAGGGCTGCTGGACGACCGTGCGCACACGGGCGCGGCGGCGGAGTACGTCGGCGGCCAGCCCGGGTACGGCGGGCACGCGCGCTACGTCGAGGCGGACGCGGTCACCGACGGCGGGCTGCTGGTCACGGCGGGGCCGACGGAGCCGGTCGCGTTCGCGCGCGAGGTGTTCCGGATGCTCGACCTGCACGAGCCCGAGGTGCTCGACGCCTGGGTGCGGCTGTTCGGCTCGTCCGACCCGAGCGCGTTCCCGGTGCTGATGGAGGCGGGGTCGCGGTGACGGGGCGGCCGGGGCGGGAGGCTCGGGGCGCCGCCGGGGGCGGGGCGCGTAACCGGCCGAAAAGCGACGCAGCGGGAGGCCGCACGGAGAGCGGCGGCGCGGGGAACAGCGGCATACCGGACGGCGTGGCGGACGAGGAGGACCTGGCGGCCTTCGGCGCCCCCGGCCTCCTCGACGGCGTCGCCACCGCCGCGTTCCGCCTCAACGGCCAGTTCCTCGCCCGCGGCGACCGGCTGGCCGCCCCCGCCGGGCTGACCGCGTCCCGCTGGCAGGTGCTCTACGCCGTGTACGACGAGCCGCTGCCCGTCGCCGGCGTCGCGCGCGCCATGGGCGTCGCCCGGCAGAGCGTGCAGCGCATCGCCGACGTGCTGGTGGAGCAGGGGCTCGCGGCGTACGAGCCGAACCCCGCCCACCGCCGCGCGAAGCTGCTCCGCCCCACCCCCGCGGGACGCCGGGCGCTGGCGCGACTGGGGCCGGGGCACGCCGAGTTCGCCGCCCGGCTCGCGCACCGGCTCGGCGGCGCGGAGGGGTTCCGCGCGACGCTGGCGGCGCTGCGGCGGCTGTCGGCGGCGATGGAGGCGCTGCAGGCGGAGGACGCGGAGGCGGCGGAGGACGCGGAGGCGGCGGAGGACGCGGAGGGGTCGGCGGAGGGGCCGTAGGAGGCGGCCGCGGAAGGACGCGAACGGCAGAGGACCCGGACGCCGTACACGCGGCGGCGCCGGGCCCCGCGGGCGGCGCGCGGCGGACGCGAACACCGCACACACCCGGCCCGCGCGCCGCACACGGCAGACACGGACGCCGCGCACCCGGCGACCCCGCGCCCCGCAGGCCGC
>NZ_BAAAPF010000187.1:0-14427 GCF_039531005.1 Streptomyces synnematoformans | reverse complement strand
GTTGTTGCGGCGGCCGGTGTCGAGGCCGGTGGGTTCGGCGGCGGGGTGGGCCGTGACGTACGGCGCGGAGGCGGCGGAGCCGGGCGCGGAGCCGGAGGACCGGGTCGCCCGCCGGGTCGTCGACGCCCTCCTGGCGGTGCGCGACCGGCAGGACGCCGGCGCCGGGCTGCTGGCCGTCGCGCCGCTGGCGGCGGGGCGGGCCACGGGCGCGGAGGTGCTGAAGACGTTCGCGGTGGCGCGGCTGCTGCTGGACAACGTCCCGCACGTACGGGCCGCGTGGCCGGCGTACGGCACGCAGACCGCGCAGCTCGCGCTGCAGCACGGCGCGGACGACTTCGCGCCGGCACCGGGCGCGGCCGACCCCGGCACGCTCCCCGCCGGCGAACTGGTGGAGTTGATCCAGGACGCGGGGCTGCTCCCCGTGGAGCGCGACGCGCGCTACGCGGTCGTACGCGAGCACGAGGGCCCGGACCCGGAGCGGCGCGAGACGCCGCAGCCCATGCGCTTCTGAGGACGACATGACCCTGCACTACGAGCTGGACCCCGCGGTCACCCCCGCCCTGCGGGACGGCATATGCACGCTCTGGGCCGACGTCAGCAACGCGGGCGGCGCCGTGGGCTTCGTCCCCCCGGTGACGGCCGCGGACATCCGCCCGGAGCTGCGGGGGCACCTCGCGGCCATGGCGGAGGGCCGCACCCGCCTGATCACCGGGCTGGACGCGGGGGGCCGCCCGGCCGCCACCGCCTTCCTGACGCTCAACACGCACCGGCTGATGCGGCACTGGTGCTGGCTCTACACCGTGATGGTCCACCCCGGCCGTCAGGGCACCGGCGAGGGCCGCCGCCTGATGTCCGCCGCGGCGGACGCGGCGCGCGGGATGCCGGGGATGCGGGGGATCCGGCTGACGTGCCGCGGCGGGACGGGGGTCGACAGGTTCTACGCGTCGTGCGGCTACAAGGAGGTCGGCCGCGTGCCGGACGCGATACGGGTCGCGGAAGACGACTACCGCGACGACATCACGATGTGGCTGGCGCTGCATACTTGATACGCGCCACGCGCCACGCGCCACGCGCCGCCCGCGCACCCGCACGCACCGCACCGACCGACGGAGCAGAGAGCAGAGAGAAGTTGTCAGCCGTGACCCCCAAGCCGAACCCCGCCGTCCGTTACACCGCCATGCGCCTCGGTGTCTTCGTAGCGTCGTTCGTGATCCTGGCCGTCCTGGTCCGGATCGGCGTGCTCCCGGCGGGGCTGGGGGACTCGAACTACCTGTGGGTCATGCTGCTCGCCATCGTCGTCTCCGCGCCGCTGAGCTTCGTGCTGCTGCGCGGCCAGCGGGCGCAGATGTCGGAGCAGATCGTGGGCCGGGTGCAGAAGTCGAAGGAGCGGCTGGCCGCGAACCGCAGCAGCGAGGACGAGGCGGACGACGAGGCGCGCGGCTCGGCCTCGTAGCGAGGGCTGAGGGGTGAGGGTCGTCACCCCCAAAGCCACACTATGGGAATGTCAAAGCAGGAGTGTTAGTCTTCCCGTCATGACGACGACGGCAGCTGCGTTTCGCACGCCCACGAGCCCTCTGCTCGTGGCGCGCCTGCACGTCGATCTCTGCCGCTGCCTCTCCGCGGCATGTCAGAGCAGCTAGTCCCCGCACTCTGACGGTCACCCCACACATTCCCCGGTAGCAGCCGCGCGCCCGCTTCCCGTGTCCCGCCCTCTGCGGGCGGACACGGCCCGGCGCGGCGCGCCCCGTCACGAAAGACGCCCGTGTCCACACACACCCCTGCCTCCACCGCTCAGCCGCGCAGCGGCTTCCGGATACCCAAGGTGCCCTTCTGGGCCCAGATCCTCGCCGGCCTCGTCCTCGGCGTGCTCCTCGGCTGGGCCGCCCGCACCGGCGACGTCGCCTGGCTGAAGGACACCCTGGAACAGATCGGCACCATCTTCGTCCAGCTGCTGAAGCTGGCGGTCGCGCCCCTGGTGTTCTTCGCCATCCTGGTGTCGATCACCAACCTCCGCAACGTCAACAACGCGGCCCGCCTCGCGACCCGCACCCTGCTGTGGTTCTTCGCCACCTCGCTGATCGCGGTCGCCATCGGCCTGACCATCGGCCTGATCACCAACCCCGGCGCCGGCACCGGCCTCACCACCAAGGACGGCACCGCCCCCGAGAGCAGCGGCTCGTGGATCGACTTCCTCACCGGAATCGTCCCGACCGACATCATCACGCCCTTCACGGAACTGCAGGTCCTGCAGATCGTCTTCATGGCCGCGGCCCTCGGCGTCGCCGCGCTGAAGCTCGGCGAGAAGGCCCAGCCCGTCATCGCGCTCAGCGAGACCATCCTGGAGCTGCTGCAGAAGGCCCTGTGGTGGGTCATCCGCCTCGCCCCCATCGGCACCGTCGGCCTCATCGGCTTCGCGATCGCCGACTACGGCTGGAACCTGATCAGCAAGTACGCGACCTTCACCGCCGACGTCTACATCGGCTGCGCCCTGGTCCTCTTCGGCGTCTACCCCCTGCTGCTCGCCACCGTCGCCAAGGTCAACCCGCTGCAGTTCTTCCGCGGCGCCTGGCCCGCGATCCAGCTGGCCTTCGTCTCCCGCTCCTCGGTCGGCACCATGCCGGTCACCAAGAAGGTCACCGAACGCCTCGGCGTCCCGCAGGAGTACACCTCCTTCGCGGTCCCCTTCGGCGCGACGACGAAGATGGACGGCTGCGCCGCGATCTACCCGGCCCTGGCGGCCATCTTCATCGCCGAGATCTTCGACGTGACCCTGGGCCTCCAGGACTACATCCTGATCGCCTTCGTCTCGGTCATCGGCTCCGCCGCCACCGCAGGCCTCACGGGCGCCACGATCATGACCACCCTGACCCTCTCCACCCTGGGCCTCCCCCTGGAGGGCGTGGGCCTGCTCCTGGCGATCGACCCGATCCTGGACATGATCCGCACGGCGACGAACGTGGCGGGCCAAGCCGTGGTCCCGGTGCTGGTCGCGGCGCGGGAGAACATCCTGGACCGCGAGGCGTACGACAACGCCACCAGCTTCGACCTCAACGACCCGGACCCGACGGACCCCACCCCGCCCGCCCAGAGCCCTGCGGTCACAGTACCGGCCTGACCTGCTCCACAACGCGCGTTGCCCGCACCCTCCCGACTGGGCAGGGTGCGGGCAACGGCCTGCTTCAGTGCTTTTGCGGCAGTGTGGCATCAGTTGTGAGCGTCTGGCGGCGGGACAGTTGCTCGAACCGCGGCGCTGACCACGGGGCCCTGTGTTGATCCGTGTACGCTCCGCAGCGTGGTCTACATGATAGCGCTCAGTGCCGAGGAACTGGACCGCATTGATACAGAGTTGCGGATCAAGCAGTCTTTCACCAAGACGGTCGCCGTCGCTGCCCTGCCTCGCGATCAGACGCCCCGTATCACTCTGCTTGTTACGCGGGCTTCCGGTGAGGGCGAGGATGCTTGACTTCCTGGGAGAAGCGGCCGAGCCCGACCCGCTCGATTCCCGACGCGTTGAAGACCGCTCTTGGCAGGAGCAATACGACATGATCGGTTGGGTCTGGCCATCGGCAACATCCCACCGTCACGGCTTGCGGCCTGGCGACGTCTGGAGGAGACGGTCGATCCAGGTCCGGCGCCAGGCATGTGCCACCGCCCCGCCACGCGAGACAGTCAAGGAGCGACACAGGCGTAACCACACCCGGGGGTACGACAAGACACTCGCCAAGAGGATGCGGCGCCGGTGTGCCGGGGATCCCGGCACCGGACAGCAACCGCTGTTCGGGTCTTGAGATCAGCCACGGCCTGTTGCCGACTCACCCCGGTCGGCGGTGACCGCGGCCGTGACCAGTGTGGACGTCCCTGCTTGCCCCGGCCAGATGGCCACTAGCATGACGTCCACCTGGCCGCTGCGTGTCCGTCTAAGTGACCACGAAAGTGCCGTCTATGTGGCCGTTGATGTTGGATGTGTGGCAGCGTGGGACGTATGTCGACTCCTCGTGACCTCATCCCGCGCCAGGCGGAGCACCTGGTGAGCGATTCCCTGGAGGACACGCGCGTCGTCCTGATCAATGGCGCACGGCAGGCGGGTAAGTCCACCTTGACCCGTTTGATCACTGGGAGTCGCCCGGATGCGATTATTCGGCTGCTCGACGACAGGGCGACATTGCAGGCTGCCCGGGATGATCCGGTGGGTTTCGTCGAGCATGACGCCTTGATGGTCATCGACGAGATCCAATTGGTGCCGGAGCTGCTGCGCTCGATCAAGGTCGCGGTCGACCTGGATCCGACTCCCGGCAGGTTCCTGCTCACCGGCTCCTCCCGGATCCTGGCCCTGCGCACGCTGCCGGACGCACTGCCCGGTCGTATGGAGGTGATCGAGCTGTGGCCGTTCTCGCAAGGCGAGCTGCACGACGGCGCCGACCGGTTCATCGACGCCGCGTTCGCTCACGGTCCTGCCCTCAAGCACACTTCTGCTCTGCGTAAGCGCGACTACCTGGAGCGAGCCGTCGTCGGCGGCTTCCCGGAGGCGGTTCGGCGCAACTCACGGCGCCGCTCTGCGTTCTTCAACTCCTATCTCTCCACCCTGATCGAACGAGATGTGCTGGAGCTGGCGAGCATCGAGCGCCACGGCGAGCTGCTCAAGCTCGTTGCTTTGCTTGCCGGGCGGGCAGGCGGTCTCCTCGTCCCTGGGACACTCGCCGGCGCATCCGGCATCCCACGCACCACCCTCGTGCGCTACCTGGAACTGCTTTCCTCGGTATTCCTCATCAAGACCATTCCAGCCTGGTCCTCAGGCTTGACGCAGCGTGCCGTAGCCACGGGGAAGCTCGCCTTCGTAGACACCGGAATCGCCTGTCACCTCATTGGCCAAGACGCCAACCGGCTGGCCGACCCCGATGGTGCGGCCGGTCCCATGCTGGAGAACTTCGCCGTCATGGAGTTGGCCCGCCAGTTGACCTGGTCCGAGCAGCAGGGGCGTATGTACCACTACCGCACGAAGGACAAACTTGAGGTTGACGCCGTCATCGAGACGCCAGATGGCAGGGTGATCGGAGTCGAGGTTAAGGCCGGTGCCACTGTTCGTACCGATGACCTGGCCGGACTGCGGAACCTGGCCCGGCTCCTGGGCGATCGCTTTGTCGCCGGCTACGTCCTCTACACCGGGGCGCAGACACTCTCGTTCGGCGACCGCATCCGCGCCCTGCCGATGGAGGCGCTGTGGCACCTCGCCCCCTGACTCCAGCGTCAGCAGGATAGAGCACACCGGAGCGGCCATCGGGCCAACATACCTACATGTGGTCCGGCGACGAACGTGGCGGGCCAGGCCGTGGTCCCGGTGCTGGTCGCGGCGCGGGAGAACATCCTGGACCGCGAGGCGTACGACAACGCCACCAGCTTCGACCTCAACGACCCCGACCCGGCCCCCACCTTGCAGAAAGCCCCGGTCACCACCGCTGCCTGACCGCCCCCGCCCCCCAACGCGACGCCCGCACCCCGCACTCCCGGGCTGCGGGCGTTCGCCTGTGTACCCTCGGGGCCGGCCCTCTCCGGCCGGGAGTGCGGCTCTGGGCGCCCGCTGGCTCCCGGTGCGGGAATGGGGGCCGCACCCCACCAACGTCAGACCGAGACCGGGGCCGCCCCACAGGGCGCGGCGGGGTTTGAGGTGGTCAGGAGCTCAGGTCCAGGACTCGTGCCTGTTGGCCCTTCCACCGTTCCGGGGCGGTGGTGGCCAGCACTGCTCCGTCGGGACGGTCCGGGGTGGGCTGGGCCGCGTGGCTGCTGTGGGCTGTGGCCCAGGTTTGCTGCTTCGCCACCGCCAGGGCGGCGGGCAGATCGAGGGCCAGGACGGTGATGCCGGGCAGGGCGGCGAGGTGCTCGGCCGTTCCCGGCCGGTGGCGGTCGGCTTCCACGAGCGCGCACGCCGGGGCGTAGAGGAACCAGCCCGGTTCCGCGTGAGCCCGGTGGATGAGCCGGGAGGCAAGGACGTTGCCCTGTCCGGCCGCAGTCATCGCGGTGTCGTCCAGGACGATGTGCAGGTCGGTCACGAACCGGTTACCTGGTCCAGGCGCCGGTCCAGCTCGCTGTCGAGGCTCTGCTGCTCGGTCGCGGTAGGCGCGTATCCGTTCCACGCCTTGAGCGTCTCGCGGGCCTTCTCCGCCCGCTCGGCACGCTCGGCCGGGGTGAGCAGGCCCTCGGCGAGGCGGGCCAGGTAGGCGCGCAGGGACATGCCTTCGGCCGCCGCGACGGCGGCGAGTCGGTCCTTGGCTTCCTCGGGGATGCGAACATTGGCGTCGGGCATCGGCGGGCTCCTTCCCACCGCCTCAGGGTACGCACCCGTACCCGTAGGCCAAAGAGTCGCTCCAGCACCTGCCGTTGGGCACGCTTGGCGACCGTGCCGACCCGGGCACAGGCGCCCACGTGCAGCGGCTTCGCCCTCTGCCCGGCCAGCCATCACGGTGTAGGAGAAGGTACTGGGCCGCCGTGGGGGTACAGGTTGTTAGTCGCGCGGGGTGGGGGCGTAGTTCGGGTTCGGGCGGTAGACGCCGGTCGGCGTGCCGTCCTCGCCCACCTCCCAGGCTCCGGCGATCGCTGTCGGAGGCACCTCTCCGTCGGGGTCGCTCACCATGGAGCCGTCGATCTCGTACACCCAACCGCCCGGGTGCCGGCGGGCCTCCGCCAGCACCTCCGGCGGCGGTGTCCGCGTGGACCGCCCCGGGTCCGCCCGCCGTCCGAAAAGCCGCGCCACTTCGCTTCCCCCTCACCTGAGACCTCCGGCCATTGGTCATACTTCCGCACCGGCATGTGCCGGGACAGGGTTTCCTGCAACTGTTCGTCCCCGTGGGGCGTCGTGGCCCTCGTGGATACCCGCCTGACCCGCCCGGGACCGGCTCGCCCCGCCGGTGGTGTCGATCCAGATAACCACTGTTGGTGCTGGTCACGGGGTGAGAGGGTGCACGTATGAGCGAGATCAAACCCTTTCGGATCGACATCCCGCAGTCCGAACTCGACGACCTCCGCGACCGCCTGGTCCGCACCCGCTTCGCCGAAGAGCTGCCCCCCGACCCCGACGCCGTGCAGACCGGGCCCGTGCCGCCCGGGTGGGAGCGCGGGGTGCCGCTGGCGTACGTGCGGGATCTCGTCGAGCGGTGGCGTACGACGTACGACTGGCGCGCGCACGAGGCGCGGCTGAACGAGCACCCGCAGTTCACCACGGAGATCGACGGGCAGAACGTCCACTTCGCGCACGTCCGCTCCCCGCACCCGGACGCCACGCCGCTGATCCTGACCCACGGCTGGCCGAACACATTCGTGGAGTACCTCGGCCTCGTCGACGAGCTGACCGACCCGGAGGACCCCGCCGACGCCTTCCACGTCGTCATCCCCGACCTGCCCGGCTTCGGCTTCTCCGGCCCCACGCACGAGGCGGGCTGGAACCGGCACCGCATCGCCGCCGCGTGGGCGGAGCTGATGCGGCGTCTCGGCTACGAGCGGTACGGCGTGCACGGCAACGACGCCGGCGCGTACGTCGCGCCCGAGCAGGGCCGGCAGAATCCCGACAACGTCATCGGGGTGCACGTCAACCAGCTGTTCTCGTTCCCCGACGGCACCCCCGGCGAGTTCGACGGGCTCACCGAGCAGGAGCTGGGGATGCTGCAGTTCCTGCAGTCCTTCAACGCCGAGATGTCGGCCTTCGCCGACCTCCAGGCCACCAAGCCGCAGAACCTCGCCCACGCCCTCGCCGACTCCCCGGCCGGCCAGCTCGCCTGGATCGGCCAGCTGCTGGGCAACGCGGTCGACCCGGACACGGTCCTGACCATCGCCACCATCTACTGGCTGACCAACACCGCCGCCTCCTCGGCCCGCCTGTACTACGAGGACCGCCACACCGAGCACCCGGCCGAACCGACCACCGCGCCGACCGCGCTGGCCAGCTTCGCGTACGACTTCCGCCCCGTCCGGAAGTTCGCCGAACGCGACCACGCGGCCATCGTCTCGTGGAGCGAGTTCGACCGGGGGAGCCACTGGGCCGCCCACGACGCGCCGGATCTGCTGGTCGCGGACCTGCGCCGGTTCTTCCGCGGCCGGGGCTGAGCCCGTCCACCGGGGTGCACCAGCCGGTCGTTCCGGCGCGGGCACGACCGCGGGCGCCGGCACGACCGCGGGACCTGACGGGGGAGTGGCGGGGCTCGTACTCAGGCGCGGGTGAGTACCTTCGCTCTGGTCCGGATTGCGGCGGCTCGTGACGCTGGGGGCATGCGCTCCCTGCTGCGGACCTTTCTGTTTCAACTCCTCTCGTCCGTCCTCGTCGCCGGCGCCGCCGTCGGGGCCTGGGTCGTGTGGCTGGGCTGGGACCAGCGGCGCGACCGGGTCGGCTACCGCGAGACCGGGCCGTACGAGGCGTGGCAGGTCGGCGGGCTGGTGCTGACCCTGCTCGCCGCCGTGGCCCTCGTCGCGTACGTACGGCACTTCGTGCCCGCCGTGCTCGGCTCGACCGCCGGGCTGACGTGCGCTTCGTTCTACGACTGGTCGGACGACGACAGCGGGCTCTTCCTCATCGGCGTCGGGCTGGTCCTGATGGGGACGTTCGTCGGGTCCGCCCTCGTCGCCGTCGTCGTCGGCGCCCTGGGTGGGAAGGACAGGGCGGGGGAGCCGCCCGCCAACGGGGGCCGCTGACGGGTTGACGCGCTGAAGCGGAACCGGAAGTACCGGGTGCGGCGTCCTCTGGCGGGGCGGCCGGACGTTCGCGAGAATGCGGCGCGCCGCCGCCCAGCGAGTCGAACACGGCCGACGCGACCGTCAGGGAGCCACTGATGACGCAGTCCGCACCACAGCAGCAACGCCCCGCGCCGCCCCCGCCCAGGTCGCAGTACCTGAAGGAGATCAACTCCAGACTCCTCCCCGGCACCGCCGTCCCCGACCTGCTGCCGCCCGCCGTCCGCGCCGACGCCCACGGCGTCCGCGAGGCGGAGGTCCCGCCCGCCGCGCCGCGCGCGACCCGGGGCTCCCTCGCCGACATCCCCTTCGACAACGCCGCCCGCGCCCCCGACGCGGCCGCGCTCGCCCGCCCCCGCGACGCCGGCACCGGCACCGGCACCGGTCCCGACACCTGGGCCGACGTCACCGCCGCCGAGTTCGCCGCCCAGGTGCTCGCCGTCGCCAAGGGCCTCATCGTCCACGGCCTGCGCCCCGGCGACCGGCTCGCGATCATGTCGCGTACGACGTACGAGTGGACCCTGCTGGACTTCGCCGCCTGGGCCGCCGGCCTCATCACCGTCCCCGTCTACCCCACCTCCTCCGCCATCCAGGCCCGCCACATCCTGCGCGACTCCGGCGCCGTCGCCTGCGCCGTGGAGAGCGTCGACCAGGCCCGGCTGCTCAGCGGCGAGCGCCAGGCCCTGCCGTACCTCGCCCACCTGTGGCAGCTCGACACCGGCAGCCTCGGCCAGCTCGCCGCCGCCGGCCACGACGTGCCCGACACCCTCGTCCGCCAGCGCCGCGCCGGCCTCGGCCCCGACAGCGTCGCCACCGTCATCTACACCTCCGGCACCACCGGCCTGCCCAAGGGCTGCGTCCTCACCCACGGCAACTTCCTCGCCGAGGTCGACAACGCGATCGAGCTGCTCTACCCCCTCTTCAAGGCCATCAGCGAGGACCCCGCCGCCACCCTCCTCTTCCTGCCCCTCGCGCACGTCCTCGGCCGCATGACCGCCGTCGGCTGTCTCCGCGCCGGCGTCAAGCTCGGCCACGCGCCCAGCATCCGGACCGACGACCTGCTGCGCGACCTCGCCGCCTTCCGCCCGACGTTCCTCGTCGGCATCCCGTACGTCCTCGAAAAGGTCTACAACACCGGCCGCGCCACCGCCGAGGGCATCGGCCGCGCCGCCTCCTTCGACCGCGCCGCGAAGGTCGCCGTGCGCTACGCCGAGGCCGTCGAGGCCGAGCTGCACGGCACGGGCCCCGGCCCCGGGGCCGGCCTCAAGGCGCTGCGCAAGCTGTACGACGCGCTGGTCTACCGCCGCATCAGGGCCGCGCTCGGCGGCCGCGTCCAGTACGCGATCTGCGGCGGCTCCCCGCTCGGCCGCCGGATGGCGGCCTTCTACGCGGGCGCCGACGTCATGGTCTTCGAGGGGTACGGGCTCACCGAGACCACGGCCGCCGCCACCGTCACCCCGCCCCTCAAACCCCGCTTCGGCACCGTCGGCTGGCCGCTGCCGGGCACCGGGATACGTATCGCGCCGGACGGTGAGGTGCTGGTGCGCGGCGGGCACCTGTTCTCCGGCTACTGGGACGCCGCGGCCGGCGTGACCCGGCTCGACACCGACGCCGAGGGCTGGTTCGCCACCGGCGACCTCGGCGAGCTGGACGCCGACGGGTACCTGACGATCACCGGCCGCAAGAAGGACCTCATCGTCACCGCCTCCGGCAAGAACCTCGCCCCCGCGCCGCTGGAGGACAGGCTGCGCGCGCACCCGCTGGTCAGCCAGTGCCTCGTCGTCGGCGACGACCGCCCGTACGTCGCGGCGCTCGTCACCCTGGACCCCGAGGGGCTGCGGCACTGGCGGATGATGCGCAAGCGCGAGTACGTGCCGGCCGGCGACCTCGTCCACGACCCGCTGCTCCGCGCGGACCTGCAGCGGGCGGTGGACGAGGCGAACGAGCTGGTCTCACGCGCCGAGTCCATCCGCCGGTTCACGGTGCTGCCGGCGGAGTTCACGGAGGCGGGCGGGTATGTGACGCCGTCGATGAAGCTGCGGCGGGCGGCGATCGTGCGCGACTTCGGGCACGTCATCGACGAGTTGTACGCGGCCGAGGGCTGACCGGGCCCGGGCCCGCGCCCGGACCCGGGCGGGGAAGCGGCCGGCGCGGGACCGGGTCGGCGCGGGTGGCCGCGCGCGGACGTGCTCCGGTGCCCGAGCGGCCCCCGGCCCGGCCCGGGCGCTTCCCCGGGGCGCCGGCTGCCCCGCGCGGTCCTGCGAGGGCGCGCAGGCCCGCTCCCCCTCGCCCCTCGCCCCTCACCCCTCGCCCTTCACCCCCGCTCCACGCCCGCCAGCAGCCGCCGCAGCGACGCCGCCGCCGGCGGCGCCCACGTCCGCTTCCCGCCCGCCCGGCCCCGTACGCCCGCCTCCCCCACGATCAGCCCCACCAGCGCGCGCAGCACCGCGACGCCGCGGGCGCGGCGCAGCGTCGCCGCGTCGACGGCCGGCCCGTAGCCGACGTGGAAGCGGTCGGCGGCGGCGTCGTCGGGGAGCAGGATCCACGGGGCGGCGAGGTCGAGGGCGGGGTCGCCGGCGCAGAGGTCGCCGAAGTCGACGACGCCGCAGAGGGCGCCGTCGGCGGTGAGGACGTTCGCGGGGTGCAGGTCGCCGTGCAGCCACAGCGCGGGGCCGTCCCACGCGGGCGCGGCGACGGCGTCGGCCCAGACGGCCCGTACGGCATCGGCCTCCGCACCGGCGACGAGCCCCAGCCCGGCCGCCTCGGCGAGCTGCTCCTCGAACCACCCGTCCGCCTCCGCCAGCGGCCCGCCGCGGCCCCGTCCCGCGGGTGCGCCGGCGGGGGCGGGGCGGTGCAGCGCGGTCAGGAACGCGGCCAGGGTGTGTGCGGCGGCCGGGGCCCGGGGCGGGGGGACCGGCGCGCGGTCGGCGGGGGTGCCGGGCACCCAGGTGGTGACGGTCCAGGGGCGCGGGAAGCGGTCGGACGGCTCGCCGAGGCGCTGCGGGACCGGGACGGGCAGCGGCAGGTGCGGGGCGAGGTCCGGGAGCCAGGCGTGCTCCTTGCGCAGCAGTTCGTCCGCGGACGGCGTCGCCCACGGGAGCCGTACGGCGAGGTCGTCGCCGAGCCGCCAGAGCTGGTTGTCCCAGCCGCGGGCGCCGAGCCGCAGGGGGCGGTCGGCGAGGTCGGGGTGCTGGTCGCGCAGGAGGCCGCGGACCAGCTCCGCGGTGATCTCGGGGGCAGTGTCCGTCGCATGCTGGCTCATCCGCGCCACCGTATCCGGACAAGAGAAAACCCCCGCCGGGCGGCGGGGGTTTCCCTTGGTCAGCGTGGGGCGAGCGTCACGACGGTGAGACGTTTGCCGCCTGCGGACCCTTCGGGCCCTGCTGCACGTCGAAGGTCACCTGCTGGTTCTCTTCGAGCGAGCGGAAGCCTTGGGCGTTGATAGCGGTGTAGTGGACGAAGACATCGGGACCGCCGCCGTCCTGGGCGATGAAGCCGAAGCCCTTTTCAGCGTTGAACCACTTGACGGTTCCGGTAGCCATGAGCCCTCCTTGGGCCAAAGGGTCGCCCTGCCCCAGAGCCTCGAAGAAGCCTGAAAACGACACATGCCTGCGGCGTCAGAATCTCCGCAGGCACGGTACTGCAAGGAAACCAAACTGCAACTTGGTGGCGAGCCTAGCACGCAGGGGCCCGCCCCGGTAGAGAAAAGATCACGCTCAGGTGAGCCCCCGCACCCGCGTGCGGTGGGACGACGGCTAGCCTCGGAGCCGTGACAGCACCACCGCGTGACGCTGGAGAGAGACGCCGGCCACGAGTCGGCCACATCCAGTTCCTGAACTGCGTGCCCCTCTACTGGGGCCTCGCCCGTACGGGCAGCCTGCTCGACCTGGAGCTTTCGAAGGACACCCCGGAACGGCTCAGCGAGCAGCTCGTCGACGGGGAGCTGGACATCGCCCCCGTCACCCTCGTGGAGTACCTGCGACACGCCGACGAACTCGTCGCCCTGCCCGACATCGCGGTCGGCTGCGACGGGCCCGTGATGTCCTGCGTGATCGTCTCGCAGCGGCCCCTGGCCGACCTGGACCGGGAGCGCGTGGCCCTCGGCTCCACCTCCCGCACCTCCGTGCGTCTGGCCGAGCTGCTGATCGGCGAGCAGTACGGCGTCGCGCCCGACTACTACTCGTGTCCGCCCGACCTCTCGCTGATGATGCGCGAGGCCCAGGCCGGCGTGCTCATCGGGGACGCCGCCCTGCGCGCCTCGCTGCACGACGCGCCGCGCCTCGGGCTGCAGGTGCACGACCTCGGGCGGATGTGGAAGGAGTGGACGGGGCTGCCGTTCGTCTTCGCCGTGTGGGCCGTGCGCCGCGACTTCCTCGCCCGCGAGCCCGAGCTGGTGGCGAACGTGCACCGGGCGTTCCTCGACTCCCGCGACCTGTCGCTGGCCGAGGTCGGGAAGGTCGCTGAACAGGCGGCGCGGTGGGAGGCGTTCGACCCGCCGCTGCTCGAACGTTACTTCCGCACGCTGGACTTCCGGCTGGGCGCGGAGCAGCTGGCGGGCATCGACGAGTTCGCCCGCCGGGCGGGCTTCTCGGCGGAGGCGCGGGTGCGGCTGCTGCCCGCGGCCGGGGCGCAATAAGCTGGGCCGGCCGGCCGGCGGTGGCGGCGCGTACGGAGGGCCGTACGACAGCCCGTACGACCGGCCGTGGGAAGGGCCGGGGAGTGAGCCGTGGGGGGTGCCGATGGAGCCGGTGCAGAGCGGTGATCCCGAGGTCGTCGGGCCGTACCGGGTGCTGGGCCGGCTCGGCTCCGGCGGCATGGGCCGGGTCTTCCTCGGCCGCAGCCCCGGCGGCGCCACCGTGGCCGTCAAGGTCGTCCACCCGCACTTCGCGCACGACGACGAGTTCCGCGCCCGCTTCCGCCGCGAGGTCGAGGCCGCGCGCCGCGTCGGCGGCGCGTGGACCGCGCCGGTGCTCGACGCCGGGCCGGACGACGACGTGCCGTGGGCGGCCACCGCGTACGTCGCCGGGCCCAGCCTGAGCCAGGCCGTCGCCGAGCACGGGCCGCTGCCCGAGGAGACCCTGCGCCCCCTGGGCGCGGGGCTGGCGGAGGCGCTGGCGGCGGTGCACGGGCTCGGGCTCGTACACCGGGACGTCAAGCCCTCCAACGTCCTGCTGACCCTCGACGGCCCCCGGCTCATCGACTTCGGCATCGCCCGCGCCACCGACGGCACCGCCTCGCTGACCGCCTCCGGCGCCTCGATCGGCTCGCCCGGCTACATGTCGCCCGAGCAGATCCTCGGCCGGCCGGTCACCGGCGCCGGCGACGTCTTCAGCCTCGGCGCCGTGCTCGTCCTCGCCGCCACCGGGCAGCCGCCCTTCCCGGGCGACAGCGCGCCCACGCTGCTCTACCTGGTGGTCCACGAGGAGCCGCAGCTGCACGACATGACGGGCGAGCTGCGCGAGCTGGCCGCGGCCT
Source organism: Streptomyces synnematoformans (assembly GCF_039531005.1). Classification (NCBI taxonomy): domain Bacteria; kingdom Bacillati; phylum Actinomycetota; class Actinomycetes; order Kitasatosporales; family Streptomycetaceae; genus Streptomyces; species Streptomyces synnematoformans. The sequence continues at coordinate 240 of NZ_BAAAPF010000187.1, read as the reverse complement.
GCCTGGCGAAGGACCCGGCGGCGCGGCCGGCGCCGGCGGAGCTGGTGCGCGGGCTGGCGGGGGGCGGCGAGGCGGCGCCTCTCGTACGGTCCGGATGGCTGCCGCCGCCGGTCACGGAGCAGATCAGCCGGCGTGCGGTGGAGCTGCTGGCGGTGGAGGCGGAGCCGCCGGCGGCGGCGGAGCGGGGCGGCGACGGGCCGCCGGCGGGGCCGGTGCCGCTGCAGTCGGCGGAGTACGGGC
>NZ_BAAAPF010000186.1:0-14461 GCF_039531005.1 Streptomyces synnematoformans | reverse complement strand
GCCCGCCGGGGCGACGGCGACGGCCCTGCCGGCCCCGCGGTCCGCGGCGTCGGCCGCCGGCTGGTCCATCACCTCGAAGTAGCGATCCGCCGCGGTCGCCGCCTCGTTGCACATCGCCAGCAGGAACCCGATCGACTCCACCGGCCAGCGCAGCGCCATCGCCGTCGACAGGAACGCCACCAGCGTGCCCGCCGACAGGTCGCCGTCCGCGACCTGCACCGTCCCCAGCACCAGCGCCGCGCCGACCGCCAGCTCCGGCAGCGTCATGATCAGCGCCCAGATCCCGGCCAGCAGCCGTGCCTTGTGCAGCTCGGTGGCGCGCAGGTCGCGGCTCAGCCGGCGGAACGCCCGCGCCTGGCTGCGGTGCCGGCCGAAGCCCTTGACGATGCGGATGCCGAGCACCGCCTCCTCGACCACCGTCGTCAGGTCGCCGACCTGGTCCTGCGCCCGGCGCGCGGCGCCGAAGAAGCGCTGTTCGAACGCGGAGCAGAGCGCGACCAGCGGGATCACGGGCGCCAGCAGCACCAGCCCGAGCGTCCACTCCTGGGCCAGCAGGACGGCGCAGCCGACCGCGATCGTCGTGCCGTTGACGACCAGGAACGTCAGCGGGAAGGCCAGGAACATCCGGATGAGCTGCAGGTCCGTCGTGCCGCGGGAGAGGAGCTGGCCGGACGCCCAGCGGTCGTGGAACGCCACCGGCAGCCGCTGCAGCCGCCGGTACAGGCTCGCCCGCATCGACGCCTCCACCCCGGCCAGCGGCCGGGCCACCAGCCAGCGGCGGAAGCCGAAGAGCGCCGCCTCCGCGACGCCGAGGGCGAGGATCAGCAGCCCGCCGAGCCACACGCCGCCCGAGTCGCCGTCGGCCACCGGGCCGTCCACGAGCCACTTGAGCACCAGCGGGATGACCAGCCCGATACAGGACGCGACGATCGCGACGCCGGCCGCGGAGAACAGCCGCACCCGCACCGGGCGGACGTACGGCCACAGGCGCAGCAGCGAGCGGACCGCGGAGCGGTCCTGCCCGCCGGCGGCGGGGCCGGTGGCGGCGGGGGAGTCGGCGGCGGGGGAGTCGGCGGGGTCGGGCTCTTCGGTTCGTGCGGCGGCGGCAGGCATCGTTCCCGAGCCTACGTAAGGCCAGGCCGGAGGCTCACCCCGTTTTCCCGCCCCGGACCGGCTCCCCGCGGGCGGGCGCGGCGCGCGGATCACTTGGGACCGAACGGTGACAATCGCGTGCCCTTACTGCGCGGTGACCGGGGATACCTTGAACGCGAAGGCGCGATGTCACGCGCGGGGGAATCTGGCTCGGTGCGGCCGAGGGGAGAATGTGGCGTTGAAGGTGGAGCGGATACGAAGGGGACGTACCCGGAACAGCCTGTCGGCACTGCTGACCGGGGCCGTGCTCGTCCTGGTGGCGGCGTGCGGTGGATCCGGCGGCGGGGACGACGACGGCGGCAAGGGCGGCGGCTCGGGGAGCGCGGGCGGCGCCGGCGGCGGTGCGCAGAAGACGTCGCGGGCGGTCGTCGACATCACGCCGAAGGACGGCGCCGACGCGGTCGGCACCCAGGGCGAGCTGAAGGTGACCGCGGCCAAGGGCAAGCTGGTCTCGGTCGAGGTCGCCGACGAGAAGGGCGCCGAGGTCGAGGGCGAGATCTCGAAGGACGGCGCCGTGTGGGAGCCGGCCGGCCACCTGCGGACCCAGACCAGGTACAAGGTGCACGCCGTCGCGAAGGACGCCGACGGCCTGGAGGCCGTCAAGGACGCCTCGTTCACCACCGTCGTGCCGGAGAACTCCTTCATCGGCTACTTCACGCCCGAGGACGGCAGCACCGTCGGCGTCGGCATGCCGGTGTCCCTCAACTTCAACCAGCCGATCGCCAACCAGGACGCGGTCGAGAAGGCCATCGAGGTCACCGCAGAACCCGACGTCGAGATCGACGGCCACTGGTTCGGCAACCAGCGCCTGGACTTCCGCCCCGAGGAGTACTGGGAGCCCGGCACCGAGGTGACGCTCAGCCTGCGCCTCGACGGCGTCGAGGGCGCGGACGGCGTCTACGGCCAGCAGCACAAGGACGTCAGCTTCGAGATCGGCCGGCGCCAGGTGAGCACCGTCGACGCCAAGAGCAAGAAGATGAAGGTCGAGCGCGACGGCCGGGTCGTCAAGACCATCCCGGTGACCACCGGCGCGCCGTCGACGCCGACGTGGAACGGCAAGATGGTGATCACCGAGCAGTTCGACGTCACCAGGATGGACGGCGACACGGTCGGCTTCGGCGGCGAGTACGACATCAAGGACGTGCCGCACGCGCAGCGCCTGTCCACCTCCGGCACGTTCATCCACGGCAACTACTGGGCCGGCCAGGCCACCTTCGGCTCGGCCAACACCAGCCACGGCTGCATCGGCCTGTACGACGCCCGCGGCGGCGGCGACAGGTCGACACCCGGCTCCTGGTTCTTCCGCAACTCCCTGATCGGGGACGTCGTCGAGGTCAAGAACGCCAAGGACGAGATCATCGCCCCGGACAACGGCCTCAACGGCTGGAACATGTCCTGGGAGGAGTGGACCGCGCCGCAGTGAGGCGTCCCGCGGACCCGGTGTGTGAGCAAGCGCACCGGGTCCCGCGCCGTTAGCGACCGCTAACGTGGGGTGCCATGACTGCCTACCTTGAGGTCGCCGAGGGCGTGGGTACGCTGCGCCTGGACCGCCCGCCCATGAACGCCCTGGACATCGCCACCCAGGACCGCATCCGCGAACTCGCCGTCGAGGCCGCCGGCCGCGACGACGTGCGCGCCCTGGTCGTGTGGGGCGGCGAGAAGGTCTTCGCCGCCGGCGCCGACATCAAGGAGATGCAGGACATGGACCAGGCGGCCATGGTCGCGCGGGGCCGTGCGCTGCAGGAGTCCTTCACGGCGCTGGCGCGGGTGCCCAAGCCCGTCGTCGCCGCGGTCACCGGCTACGCCCTGGGCGGCGGCTGCGAGCTGGCGCTCTGCGCCGACATCCGGATCGCCGGCGAGAACGCCAAGCTGGGCCAGCCGGAGATCCTGCTCGGGCTGATCCCCGGCGCGGGCGGCACGCAGCGGCTCGCCCGGCTGCTGGGGCCCGCGCGGGCCAAGGACCTGATCTTCACGGGCCGGATGGTCCGGGCCGACGAGGCGCTCGCGCTCGGGCTCGTGGACCGGGTGGTGCCGGACGCGGAGGTGTACGAGCAGGCCCACGCCTGGGCCGCGCGGCTCGCCAGGGGGCCGGCGATCGCGCTGCGGGCGGCGAAGGAGTCGGTGGACCACGGGCTGGAGGCGGACCTGGAGACGGGGCTCGCGCTGGAGCGGAGCTGGTTTGCCGGGCTGTTCGCCACCGAGGACCGGGAGATCGGGATGCGCAGCTTCGTGGAGAAGGGCCCGGGCAAGGCGGAGTTCCGCTGAGCCCGGCCGGGCGGGCCGGCGCGGGCGGCCCGGCCGCCCGCCGCTCCCCGCGACGCTCCGTGACCACTACCCCCGGCCGGGGGTAGTGGGCGCCTTAATCAAGGCTTAAGCGATTCGGGCGGTTTGGGGCCGTGTGGGCCGCGATCGGCGCGCTGTTTGTGCAGCTCAGCAGGGTGTGGATGCGGCCACGTAGCCCCGGCATATGCCCCTGCGCGCTCACGGAACGTAGGCTGCCGCGGGACTTGTTGGCGCGGAAATGCTCCCAAAGCCGTCCGGCCGCGCCATCATGTGGCCATGGCGGGCCTTGAGGACATCCAGCAACTCCACCGGGACCAGCCGGCGCTTCCGGCCGCCCCCGTACGACGGCCCCGCAGGCCGCTCCGGCGGCTGCTGCCGCTGCCGTCGCCCGCCTACCGCCGCTTCCCCGCCGCCCCGCCGGCCGCCGGGCCCGCCGGGGGCCCGGCGCCCGGCCCCGTCGAGCAGTGGGGCAACCCGGCCGTCGACGAGGTGCGGCTGCCCTCCAGGCCCGAGTCGGCCGCGGTCGCCCGCCGGCTCGCCGAGGCGGTCGTCGTGGGCCACTGGGGGATGTCGCCGCGGTTCGCCGAGCACGCCGTGCTGCTGGTCTCGGAGCTGGTCGGCAACGCCGTACGGCACACCGGGGCGCGTACGTTCGCGCTGCGGATGTCGCGCGGGCGCCAGGCGATCCGGATCGAGGTGCGCGACCCCTCGCGCGCGCTGCCGTGCCTGATGCCCGTGCGCGACATGGACACCAGCGGGCGCGGGCTGTCCCTGGTCGACCGGGTCGCCGACCGCTGGGGCGTGGACCTGCTGCCCCGCGGCAAGTGCACCTGGGTCGAACTGAAGATGCCGGACACGGTCTAGGAGCCCCGCCGGGACGCGGTTACCGTTGGGTCACATGACGGACCTCGGGATCGACTTCGCCCAGAAGGTGCTCGACGAGCAGGCGTTCAGCCGGCTCCTCGGCGCCCGGATCACCGCGTTCGCGGAAGGCGCCGCGACGCTGGAGGTGGACATCCGCGACGACCTGCGGCAGCAGTACGGCTTCGCGCACGGCGGCCTGCTCGCCTACGCCGCCGACAACGCGCTGACGTTCGCCGCCGGCACCGTCCTGGGCCCGGCCGTCATCACCGGCGGCTTCTCCGTCCAGTACCTGCGGCCGGCGCGGGACGGCATGCTGCGGGCCGAGGCGTACGTGGTGCACGCGGGCCGGCGGCAGGCCGTCTGCCGCTGCGACATCTCCGTGGTGACCGGCGCGGGCGGAGGGGCCGGCGACGGCGCGGACGGCGGCGAGCTGTGCGCGGTGGCGCAGGGCACGATCCTCACCGCCCCGGAGCGCACCGGCCCCGCGTAGCCCGGAGGGCGGCGACCCCGCGCCCCCCGCGGCCCCGCCGGTCAGGGGCGGCGGCCGGTCAGGCCCAGCAGCCGCGTCTGCGCGTCCGCGTCCGCCGGCACCGGCACCGGGTCGGCGAAGAGCCCGCTCGACGCCAGCATCGGGGCCTGCGGCTCCACCCGCTCCAGCGCGAACTCCGCCAGCTCCGCGGGCAGCACGTCGTCCGCGCCGATGCCCCGGGCCAGGTCCCAGGAGTGCACGACGGCGTCCACGGCCATCTCCAGGCAGTACGCCTCGGCGGGGCTGTCCCCGTAGCTCAGGTGCACCGTACGGGCCAGGGCGACCGGCTCGGCGAAGGCGGCGCGGGCCTCGGCCGCGGCGTCGTCCCAGACGGCCACCGGGTCGTCGCCGAGCTGGTCGCCGTCGAACCGGTCGCCCAGCTCCTCGATCGTGTCCCCGGCGAGTATCGGCGGCACCCACAGCTGCTCTACCGTCATGTGGTTGACGAGATCCCGCACGCTCCAGTCCGTGCACGGCGTGGGCCGCGACCACTGGTCGGGCCGGACCCGGTGGACGTGCCCCTCGAACAGGTCGAGCGCGGCGGCGTGCAGGGCCAGGGTCTCGTTTGCTGCCATACGTCCCACCGTAAGGCCGGGCACCGACAGTCCGCCCGGCGAGCGGGGCCAGCCGTCAGCGGTCCGGGGTCTCCTCGGGCCCGTCCTCGTCGCCGTACGGCTCGCGCTCGCGCCCCGCGCGCCGTTCCGTACGCCTCCCGCGCTCGCCGCGCTCCCCGCGCCCTCCGTGCCGGTCCGGCAGCAGCACCCCGCCGTGACCTTCCCGCCCCAGGCCGAGGCCCCGCTCCGGTTCGGCCTCCGGCCTCCTCGGGGGCGCCGCCGGCGCGCCGTCCCCCGCCCGGCGGGCGCCCTTCGCCGTCTCCTCGTCGCGGGCTCGCTCATCGCTCATGGCATCCACAGTGCGCGAGGCTGTCCGCGGCCTCCCGCCGCATCGTGCATTCGGGTGACCGGGAACCACTCCCGGAGTGTGACGACGTGACTACGGTGGTGCAGGGGCGTGCTGGCCGGCCACCCGGGGTCCTGTGGGGGGATGCGATGTCGACAAGCGGAGACAGAGGCGGGCAGCAGCTGCCGCGGCTCCAACTCGATCAGCTCCTCGACGAGCTGCAGCTGCGCATCGACGAGGTGCGCGGCACCCGAGACCGCGTGCACAGCCTGCTGGAGGCGGTGCTCACGGTCGGCGGGGAGTTGGATCTGCGCCATGTTCTGCGGCGGATCGTGGAGGCCGCGGTGGTGCTCGTCGACGCCGAGTACGGGGCGCTCGGCGTGATCGAACACGGCGAGCGGCTGGCGCAGTTCATCCCCGTCGGGATCTCCGCCGAGCGGTGCGAGGCGATCGGCCCGCTGCCGCGGGGGCACGGCGTGCTCGGCGAGCTGATCCGGCACCCCGAGGCGCTGCGCATACCGGAGCTGCAGGACCACCCGTCCTCGTACGGCTTTCCGGCGAACCACCCGCCGATGCACTCCTTCCTCGGCGTGCCGATCCGGGTCCGCGACGAGGTGTTCGGCAACCTCTACCTGACGGAGAAGCGCGGCGCCAAGGAGTTCGACCGCGAGGACGAGACGGTCCTGCAGACGCTCGCGGTGGGCGCGGGGGTGGCGATCGAGAACGCCCGGCTGTACGAGGAGGCCCGCCGCCGGCAGCGGTGGATCGAGGCCGGCGGCGAGGTGACCAACAGCCTGCTCTCCGGCGCCCACCAGGAGGAGGTGCTGGGCCTGATGCTGGACCGGGCCCGCAGCATCCTCCAGGCCGGCCTCGGCACCGTCTCGCTGCCCGCCGAGGGCGTCGACGGGCTGCGTATCGCGCTCGCCCAGGGCACCGCCGCGGACACGCTCGAAGGGCGCACGCTGCCCATGCAGGGCACGCTCTCCGGGACGGCGTTCACCAGGGTGGAGCTGACCGTCAGCGACGACCTGCGGACCGACCCGCGGGTACGCCGCAGCGCGCTGCCGGTCGAGGGCCTCGGCCCGGCGGTCGCCGTGCCGCTGGGCGCCAGCGACGGGCTGCGCGGCGTGCTCCTCGTCGCCCGCGAGGCGGGCGGGGAGCGCTTCGGCCCGGAGGAGACCGATGCCCTGGTCGGCTTCGCCGGGCAGGCGGCGCTGGCCATGGAGCTGGCCCAGCGGCGCCGGGACGCCGAGCAGCTCGCGCTCTACGAGGACCGCGACCGCATCGCCCGGGACCTGCACGACCTGGCCATCCAGCGGCTGTTCGCCACCGGCATGACGCTGCAGAGCGCGGTGCGCTTCGTCACGCACCCGCAGGGCGCGGAGCGGCTGCTGCGGGCCGTGGACGACCTGGACGAGACCATCAAGATCATCCGTACCACGATCTTCGGGCTGCGCCGGCACGAGAGCGGGCCGGCCGCCCGGGGGCTGCGCCTGCGGGTGCTCCACCAGGTCCAGGAGTCCGTCGCCGCACTGGGCTTCCTGCCCGTGCTGCGCACCGAGGGGCTGCTCGACACGGACGTGCCGGCGCCGGTCGCCGACCACCTCGTCGCGGTGCTCGGCGAGGCGCTGTCCAACGCCGCCCGGCACGCGGGCGCATCGGCCGTCGACATCACGGTGAGCGCCGGGCAGGGGCTGGTCGCGCTGACGGTGACCGACGACGGGCGCGGGCTGCCGGCCGGCGGCCGGCGCAGCGGGCTGGCGAACATCGCGGAGCGGGCCCGGGAGCTGGGCGGCGAGCTGTCCCTGGACCCGCCGGCGGGCGGCGGTACGCGGCTGGTGTGGCGGGTGCCGCTGGACGGCGGGGCGGCGCCGGGCGGCGGCGGTGCCGCGGCGGAGCGGGACGTGCGGGAGGCCGGAGCGGACCGCGGGGACCGTGGGGACCGTGGGGACGACGATGCGGATGGGAGCGCTCCGGACCCCGGCCGGGCCTGAGGGTGCCGCGCGGAGGTGTCCGCGCGGCACCCCCGGCGGTGCGGCGCACGGGGGCGGCGGTCACCCGCCCGGGAGGCGGTGCGCCTTGCTGGCCAGCACGGCCGCCTGTATGCGGCGTTCGACGCCCAGTTTGGCGAGCAGCCGGGAGATGTGGTTCTTCACGGTCTTCTCCGACAGATAGAGCCGCTGGCCTATCTGCCGGTTGGTCAGGCCCTCGCCGATCAGCTCCAGCACGTCGAGTTCGCGCGGCGACAGCGCGGCGAGCACCTCGTGCTCCGGCGCCGAAGGGGCGTCCTCGCGGCGCAGGTTCGTCATCAGCCGGGCCGTGGTGGCGGGGTCGAGCATGGACTCCCCGCGGGCCACGGTCCGTACCGCGGAGACCAGGTCGCCGCCCTTGATCTGCTTGAGAACGTACCCGGAGGCGCCCGCCAGGATCGCGTCCAGCAGCGCGTCGTCGTCGTCGAAGGACGTGAGCATGAGGCACGCCAGCCCCGGCAGCCGCGAGCGCAGCTCGCGGCAGACCCCGATCCCGTTGCCGTCCGGCAGCCGCACGTCCAGCACGGCGACGTCGGGCCGCAGCGCCGGGCCGCGCGCGAGCGCCTGCGCGAACGTGCCGGCCTCGCCCGCGACTTCGATGCCGGGCTCGCCGTCGAGGAGGTCGCGCAGGCCGCGCCGGACCACCTCGTGGTCGTCGACGAGGAAGACTCTGATGGGGCGGGCTGCCGAGGATTGCCTTTCCACAGACACGTCGGGCACCTTTCAGCTGCTGCGCGGCTGGCTCGATCGTCCTCGCCCGCCGCGGCCGCGGGTAGGGCCGAACGGGCCCGGGGCCGGGCCGGCCCGGGCCCCGAATGCTACGGCCGTGCGACCGCCTCCGCGGGTTTCCCACCGGAACCGGGCCGAAGGTGCGACAGTCGATAAGAGACCCTTTACTCGGGCGTATGGGAACCGGATTGGGGGTGCCGATGGCCGCCGGAGCGGGCATGGGGCGCGAGGGACACCGCCCGGTACGCAGGCTGTGGAGCCGGCGCAACCCCTTCAGACGCCGTACGGACGTGCTGGAGGGCTGGGCCGCGGTCGGCGCCTTCGCGGTGTTCGTCCTCGGCGGCACCGCGGCCGGCTGGGCCGCGGCGTCCGCCGTGCACGAGGAGCTGAGCGGCCGGAGCGCGGAGCGGGTGCGGACGACGGCGGTGCTGCTGCAGGACACGTCGGCGCCGACGATGCTGCGGGGGGACGCGTGGTCCGGCGGCAAGGTGCTCGCCAAGGTGGGCTGGCGGGACGCGGACGGGCTGTGGCAGACCGGCCGCGCCCGGGTGACCGGCGGGCTGGGCGAGGGCGCGAAGGCGGAGATCTGGACGGACACGACGGGCCGGCACGCCGTCGACCCGCCCCCGCCGCCGGTGGACACCGGTGTGCAGAGCGCCGTGGCGGCGGGTGCCGCGGCCGGGGCCGTGGGGTGCCTGGCGTTCGGCTGCCGGACCGTGCTGCGCGTACGGCTGGACCGCAGGCGCGCGGACGAGTGGGAACTCGACTGGGCGCGGGTGGAGCCGCACTGGCGGCAGGGGAGCGCGGGCCCGTCCGAGCGGTAGCGGCCGGCCGCGCGCGTACGGGCAGCGTGCGCCCGGAGGGCAACGGCCCCGTGTACGGCGTCAGGTGAGCCGGTACGGCGCGCTGCCGCGCCGCACCGGCCATCACCCCCCACGCCACGGGTCGCCGCGGCCAGAACAGCATGCCTGTGCGGCCCGCACCGCCCATAGGGCCGAACGGCTCTTCTGTACGGGGCGGTCGGCCCTGCGCGACAATGCGGTCGCCGACCCACGACGGGAGGATCCGTGAACGTACCCCGCGCTCCGCTCACCCCGTACCCCGCCGCCCCAAGGCTCCTCGCCCCGGCGGTGGTCCTGGCCGCCGCGCTCCTCGCCGTCCTCACCGCCCTCGCCCCGCCCGCCGCCGGGGCGCAGGAACGCGCCGTCCGCGGCGGCGACACGCTCCACGGCAGCTCCGGCGTCTCCTGCCGGGTCGCCTTCAACGCCGGGCGCGACGGCGAGCGTTACGCGCTCATGAGCGGCCGCTGCGCCCGCGACGCCGGTCCCGTCTGGTACTACGGGGACGCCGGCACGTCGGTGGAGATCGGCCGGACCGACCACGTGTACTTCCCCGGCACCGACTTCGCCGTCATCCACTACACGAACCCCGACTTCACCTATCCCAGCGAGCTGTCGACCGGAACCGGCCAGCCGATCGCGATCACCCGCGCCGCCTATCCCACGATCGGCGCGGAGGTGTGCCACGCCGACGGGTCCACCGGCGTGCACTGCGGCCTGGTCACCAGCATGAGCGTTGCCATCAGTTACCCCGAGGGCGTCGTCCACGACCTGTTCCAGTCCAGCGCCTGCACCGAGCCCGGCGCCGCCGGCGGCGGGCCCGGCCACCACGGCGGCACCGCGCTGGGCATCATCGTGAGCGCGAACGGTTCGTGCCCCGTCGGCGGCACGACCTACTACCAGCCCGTGGCCAGCGCGCTGCAGACGGCCGGGCTCAGCCTGTACTGAGCCGGACGGCCGCCGGCCGGGCCCGGTCCCGGCCGGGCCGGAGTCAGCCGTCCTGCGCCGCCGGGTCGAGTCCGTCCTCGACCACCTCGCGGGCCACGTCGGTCAGCGGTCTGCGGGTGCTGCGGGCGTGCCCGCGCAGCACCCGGAACGCTTCGTCGACGGCGATGCTCCGGCGCTGGGAGAGCGCGCCCTTGGCCTGCTCGATGACGACGCGCGAGTTGAGGGCGTTCTGCAGCTGTGCCGCGACCGCGGCCTGCTCGGCGACCGCGCGCCGCTGCAGGATGCCGATCGTCGCGACGTCGGCGAGCGCCTGGCCCAGGCGCAGCTGCGCGTCGTGCAGGGTGCCGGGCCGGTCGCGGAAGAAGGTGAGCGCGCCGACCGCCGTGCCCCGCGCCCGCAGCGGGGCGGCGGCGACGAGGTGGAAGCCGAGGTCCAGCGCCCGGCCGGTGAAACGGGGCCAGCCGGCGCGCGCCCGCGTGTGCGTCAGCGGGGTGGCCGGCAGCGGTCTGGCGGTGCGCCAGCAGTCGACGGCGGGGCCCTCGCCCCACTCCACCCCGGCTAACTCCAGGGCGTGCGTGCGCTCGTCGGAGGCCGAGGCCGTCAGCGCGGCACCGTCGGCGGCGGCCAGGACGACTCCCGCGGCCGTGACGTCGACGAGCCGGGAGCAGTGCCGCGCGAGCCTGTGCGCGTGCTGCTCGACGTCGAAATCGCTGACGAGGGTGTCGGCCAGGTCCACGAACGCGGCGGCCAGACCTTCCTCTCGCGACTCCTCGGGCATGGGGTCGTCACCTCGTTTCACGGCTGCTGTGCCGGCCGGATTGCGGCCGGACGTGCCGGAGGCCAACCGCGACCCGCTGCCCGCATCCCGGTACGGGGTTGAACTCGGGCGTGGGTCCCGGTCGAGCGTGGGCGCGCAGCGGGACTGCTCGCAGCGATGGGCGGCTCGCTCGTGCTCCGGCGACGGCCCACCGGGGTCCGGGGTGGTCGTGGCAGACCACATTAGACGGCGGCGGTACGGGCGGCGAAGCTGCCCCGCGGAGGCGGGCGTTCAGGGGGCGTACGGGGGTCGTACCGGGCCGGACGTTGGCATATGCCATGGCCGTACGGGTGCGCCGGCGGCCGGCCGGCGCCGGAAAGCGGTCGCCGGGCGCGGGGGCGGGGTGCGAGTATCGCCGCCATGGTCGACATGTCCCTCCTCGCCGCCTTCATCGGGGCGATCTTCGTGCTCTCCATCACCCCGGGCCCCGACATGATGTTCATCGTGGCGATGGGCGGCCGCGGCGGCTCCGGCATGGGCGTCATGGCCGCGGCCGGCGTGGCCTGCGGCATGCTCGTGCACGCGGTCGCCGCCGCGCTCGGGCTGTCCGCGCTCTTCGGCGCGCTGCCGGTGCTCTACCACGTGCTCCGCTGGCTCGGCGCCGCCTACCTCCTCTACCTCGCGTTCCGCGCCTTCCGGGACCGCTCCGTGCCCGGTGCCGAGGACGACGGGGCCGACGCGGCCGAGGCCGCCGACGGCCGGCGGACCGGCCCCCGGCCGCGCCGCGCGTTCTGGCAGGGCATGATCACCAACCTGCTCAACCCCAAGGTCATCATGTTCAACATCGCGTTCCTGCCGCAGTTCGTGGACCCCGGCCGCGGCCACCTGCCGCTGCAGCTGCTCCTCCTCGGCGTCACCGGCGTCGTGGTCGGCTTCCTCGTCGACGGCTCCGTCGGCCTGCTCTCCGGCCGGCTGTCGCGGGCGCTGCGCCGCAGCCGCCGGCTGGCGCGCGGGCTCAACGTCTTCAGCGGCACCGTCTTCGCGGGCCTGGCCGTACGGCTGGCGGCCGGCCCGCGCTGAGTTCCCGGACCCCCGGGCCCCCGGCCTCCGCGGCCCCGGACAGCCGGACCGGCCGTCCGGGGGCACGGCGTCACGCCGAGGTGAGCCCCGCCCGCCGGCCGGGCCCGGGGGCGAGCAGCGCCCGGCTGCGCGCGTCGCCCCACGCCGAGTCCGGATCGACGTACGGCCGCAGCAGCTCGTCCAGCTCGGGGTCCGCCAGCCCGGCCAGCGCCTCGGAGGCCCGCTTGCGCGCGATCCCGGCGAGGAAGTCCGCGAGCTGCACCCGCGGATCGGTCTCCGCGTCGACGAAGCGCAGCGCGTGCAGCCGCGCGCGGGGCGGGCGGCACACCTCGTACAGCCGCGCCACCCGCTCCTCCGTCAGCGCCGTCTGCCGGTCGTGCACGACGGTCACCGCCGTCCCGTCCCGCCCCCAGTACCCGACGGCGGCGGCGAGCGCCGGCAGCAGCGAGTCCAGCGCCGGCACCGTCCGCGGGTCCGCCAGGAGCGCCGCCCGCAGCTCCTCCGCCCGCCGCCGCGCCCGCCGGACGAGCCGCAGCACGCGCCCGGCCGCGCCCGGCGCCCCCTCGCGGTGCAGCGCCTCGGCCAGCCGGAAGAAGCCGTCGGCCGAGGTCTCGGCGCCGCGGCGGGTGTTGACCCACATCAGCTCGTTGAACGCGGCCAGAAACGCCTGCCAGCGCTCCCGGCCGTAGACCAGCGGGCCCTCGCGGTACAGCGCGCCCGCGGGGCCGTGCGCGGACACCCCGCGCAGCATCGCCGGGGCATCGGCCGGGTCGGTGCCGGACACCAGCAGGTCGACGAGGCGGGCGACGGCGAAGAACGCCTTCTCGGTCAGATGCACCCGGGCGCGGCCGGGCAGCGGCCCGTCGGGGCCGAGGAACCACACCATCGTGCCGCGGTGCTTCTCGCGCTGCAGGTGGTTCGCCTTGTACACGGTCGCGGGGGAGCGGATGCGGTGTCGCAGCTCGCGGATGCAGTCGGCCGCGTCCGCGGCCGGGACCGCCACGGCGGCGTGGGCGAAGACGTCGGTGATGCCGCCGACGAGGTTCTCGCCCTCGTAGCCGGACTCGTCGCAGAAGAGTTCGAGGCCGCGGCCGGGGGAGGCGGGTACGCCGGCGGGCGGACCGTTCATGAGGCGCCTCCCCGCGGTAGCCGAGAGCGCGACCGTACCGCGGCCCGCCCCCGCGTTCGAGCCGTTTTCCGCGTGCCCCCGCCGCCCGCCGGCCGGTCCCCGCGCCGGGCGGGCGGCGGCGGTGTCACGCCGCGGCGGGCGCCGGGCCCACCAGCTCCGACAGGACGTCCTCCATGGTGACGAAGCCCAGCACCCGCCCCTGGTCGCCGGTGACGGCGGCCAGGTGGCTGCCGGCGGCGCGCAGCGCGGTGAGCGTGTCGTCGAGCGGGGTGTCGATGGCCACCCGGGTCACCGGGTGCAGCGCCGAGCGCGGGAACGGCGCGTCCCGCTCCGTCACCCCGAGGGTGTCCTTGATGTGCAGGTAGCCCAGCAGCGCCCCGCCGCCGTCGGTGACCGGGAAGCGGGAGAAGCCCGCCGCGGCGGCCAGCCGCTCCAGCCGGGCCGGGGTGACCGTGTCGTCGACGGCGGTCATGGTGCCCGCGGGCACCAGGATCTCGCCGACCGGCCGGGTGCCCAGCTCCAGCGCGTCCCGCAGCCGCTCGCCGTCGGCGGGCTGCAGCAGCCCGGCGCGGCTGGCGTCGGTGACCATCCGGGCGAGCTGGTCGTCGGTGAACACGGCGTCCACCTCGTCCTTCGGCTCCACCCGCAGCAGCTTCAGCAGCGCGTTCGCGACGGCGTTGACGCCGAAGACCACCGGGCGCAGCGCGCGGGTCATCGCGACCAGCGGCGGGCCGAGGAGCAGCGCCGTGGGCGCGGGCGCGGACAGCGCGATGTTCTTCGGGACCATCTCGCCGACGAGCATGTGCAGGTACGTCGCCACCGTCAGCGCGATCACGAACGAGATCGGGTGCACGGCGGCGTGCGGCACGTGCGCCGCCTCGAAGGCGGGCTCCAGCAGGTGCGCGATGGCCGGCTCCGCGACCGCGCCCAGCACCAGCGACGAGACGGTGATGCCCAGCTGGGCGGTGGCCATCATCGCGGAGAGGTGCTCCAGGCCGTAGAGCGTGATCCGCGCCCGCCGGTGCCCGCGGCGGGCCCGCGGCTCGATCTGGCTGCGCCGTACGGAGATCATCGCGAACTCCGCGCCGACGAAGAAGGCGTTGGTGACCAGCGTCAGGGCGCCGATCCACAGCTGCAGCGCGGTCACCGGCGCACCCCCTCGGCGGGCCGGCGCTGGTCGGGCGCGACGGCCCGGCGGGCGGCGGCGGCCTCGGCTTCCCC